>SKGJ01000400.1 GCA_007117525.1 Alkalimonas sp. | reverse complement strand
CGAAAAAAGCGGGCTGTGCGCGGTTAGCTGTCAGGGAGAAGCAGCAAGGGCATAAATGGCATGCCCTTGCTGTGATGATTAAAGGCCTTCCAGCTCTTTTAAGCACATCTCTTCGTACACCTGCTTGCACCAGGCTTTTACCCGCTGCTCGGTCAGTTCTGGCTGGCGGTCTTCATCAATGCCCAAACCAATGAAGTGGTTGTCATCGGCCAGCGCCTTGGAAGCAACGAAGTCGTAGCCTTCGGTTGGCCAGTGGCCGACGAGAATGGCGCCTTTGGGCTCAATGATATCGCGCAGGGTACCCATGGCGTCCAAAAAATACTCGGCATAGTCTTCCTGATCGCCACAGCCAAAAATAGCGACCAGTTTGTCGTTGAAATCGATGGCTTCCAGCTCCGGGAAGAAATCATCCCAATCGCACTGGGCTTCGCCATAGTACCAGGTTGGGATCCCCAACAGCAGTAAGTCGAAGTTGGCGATGTCTTCTTTGCTGCTTTTGGCAATATCCCGCACCTCGACCAGATGTTTGCCCAGTTCTTTCTGAATCATTTTGGCGATGTGCTCGGTGTTGCCGGTATCACTGCCGAAAAAAATACCTACAGTTGCCATAAATGCATGCCTTTTACTTAATTAAAATCGTGGTTAAAACCTGCTCCAGGTAAGCGCTCCGGGTCAGTTCCGCTTGCTCAGCAGCCTGAGTGAGCTGCTGATACAGCTCTGCCGGCACTTTAAACTCAATACGCTTTAATCCCTTCTCCCGATCCCGTTTCACCTGATTGCGCTTATTAAACTTCAGCTGCTCCTCGCGGGGCAGCGGGTTGGTTCTGGGACGGCCGGGACGCTTTTCCTGGGCAAATAAATCCGGGGTGGTGCGGTCGCTACTGCTTTTCGCCATCAACCCAAGCCTTGTGTTTCGTAAATAAACTGAATAATGCCTTTGGCGATAAAGCCTGCGCAGCCGGTAAAGAGCACTATCCAGACAAAAATACGGCCAAACAACGGCACTTTACCGCGTTTCAATACATCCTGAATGGCCATGCCAATAAAGAAAAACAAGATGGCGAGGCCAATCCAGAGTGCCAGAGATTCGTACTGCTCAATATCGTAGCTCATCGTATGCACACTGCCAGAAAAAAAACGGCGGCACTATAGCACAAAATCGGCATGGATTTCTTGTTTTATCACAAGCGATCTGCTGAAAAAAAGCGCTAGCAGTCGGTTTGAGCCTGCAAAAAATCCAGCACAATCTTATTGAATGCTGCTGGCTTTTCTGCGTGCAGCCAATGGCCGGCGCCATGAATAATTTTGGCCTGGGCTTTGGGAAACAATGCTTGGGTGGCGGCTTGATGCTCCGGCAGGATGTAATCGGAGTTGGCGCCTTTGATAAAAAGTACCGGTCCCGGATAGGCCGGGCCTGCTGGCGCGGCCAAAACCTCGGGGTAGCAACGGGCAATGGTGGCAAGATCGCAGCGCCAATGAAACCCCTCTGCATTCTTTACCAGATTCTTCAGTAAAAACTGCCGCACTCCTGGCTCGGCAATGGTCTTAGCCAGGTGCTGATCGGCTTGTTGCCGCGAGCTTAGATTGCTCAGGTTGAGCTGCTGCATGGCCTCGATAATAGCGCTGTGTCGGTCGTTGTATTCAACCGGTGCAATATCGGCTACCAGCAGCGCTTTGACGCGCTCTGGGGCGCTTAACGCCAGTTGCATCGCAACTTTGCCGCCCATGGAGTGGCCCAGCAAGTAAAAGCTGTCGGCATCCTCGGGCAGACTGGCAAGGACAGCCTGAGCCATCTGCGGGTAGTTCATGGCATCGCTGTGAGGGGAGCGGCCATGGTTGGGCAAGTCCAGACTAAGTACCTTGAAGTGGTCCTGGGCTACCCTGGGAATGCCAGCCAGGTTGTCCTGACTGCCAAAAAGTCCGTGCAGCAACACCAGATGGGGACCCGAGCCGCGTTCTTCACTGTAGAGTTTCATGACAATCCTGTGACTTTTAAACCCAAAGCATTGGGCTTGATGCAAATGTGGTATATACCCAAGTGACCTCAAGATGCGGATTTCAGCGGGAGATAAAAGCGCTTTAGGCAAGGCAGTTGTTGGAAGGTTTGGTGGTTCCAAATCGACAACAGCTAACGCCGTATAAAGCGCTTTTAGCCCCGCCCTGCGGGAGCCGCTGGGTGCTTCCACTGCGGCGTTACTCTGGCTAGCAAGGTGGCCGACATTGCGTCGCCAGTGTGCCTTGCATTGAAAGCACCCAGCGACTCTGAAGCTCGCATCTTGAGGTCACTTGGGTATATAGTAGCAGAAACGAGCAAGCAGTCGATACAGGCTGGTAACTGGTGAGGGGGCTTTATATAATGCAACACAATCTACCTTTTGATGTTCCCGCAACAGGCCATATGCATGAAAACCATTGAAATTGATGAAGAGTTGTACCAGTACATTGCCAGTCAAACCCAGCAAATTGGTGAAAGTGCCTCCCAGATCCTGCGTCGTTTGTTACTGGGAGCCGCCGATGCGTCGGTGCCCGCGGTAGAGAACCCGCAGGAGAGTGCTGCTGCTGAACCCGCACCGGCCAAAGCCAACAGTAAAACCAGTAACTCGGGCACTGCTGCCTCCGTGCTGGATAGAATCAGTCGACAGGATCTGCAAGCAGAATCCAGCATTGTCGGCCGCTTTTTGCTGATCTTATCGGCGCTGGCTAAAGCCCATCCGGCTGACTTTGCCAAGGTGCTGGAGATCAAGGGGCGTGACCGTCAATACTTTGGCCGCAATGAAGCCGAGTTGCTGCAAACCGGCAGCAGTACCAACCCAAAAGCCATTCCGGAAACAGACTTCTGGGTGATTAGCAATTCCAATACCACCCGCAAAAAAATGATGCTCACTGAAGCGGCGCTTAAACTTGGCTACAACGAGCAACAGGCGGAACAAATTCGCGATCTACTTTAAGGACTTTGTATGTCAGTGCACCCCAATGCTGGTCAGGTAGCTGCACAGGATCAGCTTATCGATGTTTGTCAGCTGATCAGCTGTTATTACGAACGCAAGCCCGATGTGAGCAATCCGCAACATTTGGTGAGTTTTGGCACCTCCGGGCATCGGGGCAGTGCATTGGCGCATGCCTTCAATGAGCCCCATTTGTTGGCCATCAGTCAGGCTGTCGCGGAGTACCGGCAGCAAGCCGGCATCCATGGTCCTTTGTTGATTGGCAAGGACACCCATGCCTTGTCCGAGCCTGCTTTTGCTTCGGTGGTGCAGGTGTTGGTGGCCAATGGAGTACGGGTGCGTATCCAGCAAGGGCATGGTTTTACGCCAACGCCGGTGATTTCCCATGCCATCATCAACCACAACAAGGTGCATGCCGAAAAGGCCGATGGCCTGGTGATCACGCCTTCACACAATCCACCGCAGGATGGCGGCATTAAGTACAATCCGCCGCACGGTGGGCCAGCCGATACCGATGTGACCGATGCCATTCAGCAACGTGCCAATGCGTTATTGGCTTCGGGCTTAGACGGTGTAAAACGGATACCCCTCGACCAGGCGCTGGCTTCCGCCTTGTGCGAGCCATACGATTACGTGCAACCCTACGTGGAGGAATTGCAGCAGGTGGTGGATATGGCCGCCATCGCGAAAGCGGGCATCCGGATTGCGGTTGATCCCATGGGCGGCTCTGGCATTGGCTATTGGCCAGTAATTGCCAGGCACTATGGGCTGGACTTAACCGTGGTGAATGAGAAAGTCGACCCGGCCTTTGGTTTTATGCCACTGGATAAAGACGGCGTGATTCGGATGGACTGCTCATCGGCCTATGCGATGAGTCATTTGATTCAACTGAAAGATCAGTACGACATCGCCATTGGCAACGATCCGGATTTTGACCGTCACGGCATTGTCACCCGCAGTGGTGGCCTGATGAATCCGAATCATTATCTGGCGGTGGCCATCAACTACCTGCTGAGCAACCGGCCAGATTGGCCTGCGGAGCTTAAGATTGGCAAAACCCTGGTATCCAGTGCGTTAATTGACCGGGTCGTGGCAGCTCGCGGTCGTGCACTCTACGAAGTCCCCGTTGGCTTTAAATGGTTTGTTGATGGTCTGGCCGACGGCTCTGTGGCTTTTGGTGGCGAAGAAAGTGCCGGTGCCAGTTTTTTACGTTTTGACGGCAGTGCCTGGAGCACCGATAAAGACGGTTTTATTCTGGGACTGCTGGCTGCGGAAATCCTGGCCAAAACCGGGGTCGATCCCTATCAGCATTATCAGGCTCTGACCAAAGAGCTGGGCAGTCCTTTGTACCGCCGGCTCGATGCCGCTGCAACACCTGCGCAAAAGCAAGCGCTGAAACAGCTGGATGCCAGCAGTGTGGCGCAAACCGAGTTGGCAGGGGATGCTATCTTAGGCGTGATGACCAAAGCACCGGGCAATCAGGCTGGTATTGGCGGGGTGAAAGTCGTGACCCAAAATGGCTGGTTTGCTGCCAGACCCTCGGGGACTGAAAACACCTACAAGATTTACCTGGAAAGTTTTGTCGATGGTGAGCACCTGGCTTTGTTGGAACAGGACGCCAAAAGCTTTGTCGATGCCGTTTTTGCCGCGATCAACCCCTGATCGCGGCCATCAAGCTGTAATATTGTTACGATATTTTGCTGTCAATGCCTATGCAAACGTATTCCTGCCTTGTTTTTTGTAATCTTTTTACATTTAATAGCAAGAAATCTTTCACTTGTCTGGGCCTTGCCAGCAGCTAAGCTTTAGCATGCCCCCAAACGTCTTGTGGCCAGGGCAGACCGGTGAGCTACTAACCAACAGGATTGGCAATGACTAAAACAAAGATCTCCTCATCATCCACGCCGGCAACAGCGAGTCTGAACGCCGAGCAGTTGAAAGAACGCATTATTCGTCATCTGCACGCAACACTGGGTACGGACATCAACAAAGCCAGCCCTCAAGCCTGGTGGCGGGCCACCTGTGCCGCCGTCAATGAGTCGGTGTTCGACGGCCTGCGGACTACCCAGCGTGAACATTACCAGCAAGACACCCGGGCGGTGCACTACTTCAGTCTCGAGTACCTGATGGGCCGTCTGTTCAGCAACAACCTGCACAATTTGGGCTTGTATCAGTCGGCCAAACAAGCGCTGGCTGAGCTGGGTCATGATATTGCCGAGTTGGAAGACCAGGAAGAAGACATGGCGCTGGGCAACGGCGGTCTTGGCCGTCTTGCTGCTTGCTTTATCGACTCGCTGGCCACCATGAACCTGCCGGCGGTCGGTTATGGTATCCATTACGAGCACGGTTTGTTCCAGCAGGAGTTTCAGGCTGGCCGCCAAATCGAGCGACCGGACAGCTGGCGCGAGTACGGCAACCCGTGGGAGATTTGCCGGCCCGAGTCGGTGCAGGAAATCTCGGTCTATGGCTATGTCGAAACCGTCTACGATTTGCAAGGCCGGATGAAAAAAGTCTGGCACCCGGGGCGCATCATCAAAGGGGTGCCCTGGGACATTCCGGTGGTGGGTTACCATGGCAGCTCGGTCAATGTGCTGCGTTTATGGGAAAGCCGTGCCAGCGATTTCTTTAACTGGGACGTGTTTAACTCCGGCGGCTACGTCGATGCTTCGCGCGAGAACATCGAAGCGGAAACCATTTCCAAGGTGTTGTACCCGAACGATGAAACCGAAGCGGGTAAAGAGTTGCGGTTAATTCAGCAGTACTTCTTCTGCTCCTGCTCGTTAAAAGACATTATTCGCCGCTACAAGCGCGCCCATGGCGATGACTGGAGCAAGTTCCCTGAGCAAGTGGTGATTCAGCTGAACGATACTCACCCGGCGGTCGCCATCCCGGAGCTGATGCGTATTCTGGTGGACCGCGCCGATATGCACTGGGATGAAGCCTGGGGCATTTGTCAGCAGGTGTTTGCTTACACCAACCATACTTTGCTGCCCGAGGCGCTGGAGAGTTGGTCGGTTCGGATGTTTGAGAAAGTACTGCCGCGCCATCTGGAAATCATTTACGAAATCAACCGCCGTTTCTTGTTGGAGCAAGTGGACGTGCGCTGGCCGGGCGACAACGACAAAAAGCGTAAGCTGTCGATCATCGAAGAAGGCCATGAGCCGATGGTGCGGATGGGGCATTTGTCGG
>SKGJ01000300.1 GCA_007117525.1 Alkalimonas sp. | reverse complement strand
GTTGTTGCTCTTGCTGCTGGGCCTCTTCAGAAGATTCCGGTTGCTGCTCTTCTGCTTGTTGCTCCTCAAGCAGCTGCTGTATCAGTTCGGCATTGCGCGCTGCTTCTGCCAGGCCAGGCTCTTGTGCCAATGCGCTTTGATAGGCGCTGAGCGCATCTTCCAGCAGCCCCTGTTTTGCCAGGGCATTGCCAAGGTTGTGCGACTGCCGGGCACTGGGGGTCTGCTCGTTGAGGGCGGCCCACTCTGTTGCGGCAGTAGCATAATCGCCAGCCCGGTAGGCGGCCTGAGCACGCCAGTCGGGATCGCGAAAAAGCCGCGCTGCCCGCTGGTAGTCGCCTTGCTGGTATGCCTGCATCGCAGCTTGGTTGTCGGTTTGAAACCAGCTGCGGCGTTCTTCTGCCAGCACACCCGGCGGCAAGAACAACAGACAAAGGATCAGCAGCTGCCCTCGTTTTCCCAGCCAAAGCGCCAGTGGCAGTAGCAGCCAAACCAGGTAGACAGCTTTATCCTGCCAGTCATCACCGAAGCTGTGCAGCCGCTGTTCGGCGCCCTCTGAGCCGCGCATTGCCGGCTGATTCAGAATGGCGTTGATGTCGGCATCGGACACCCGGGCTTCACTAAAGACGCCGCCGCCACGCTGAGCAAGCTGTCTGAGCTGGGGCAGGGGAACGCGCGGCAGCACCAGTTGATTGTTGTTGTCACGCAAAAAGCGACCATCGGCCAATTGCACCGGCGCGGCTTCCTCGGTGCCAAAGCTGATAATGGACAGCCGATGGCGCATCTGAGCGATTTGATCGAACAGAGCGCGTTCACTGTGACGTTCGAAGCCATCAATCAGCGCTACGATGTCGCCACGCTGATAGCCGGATTGTTGCAACAAGCGATCGGCTTCTTTTAGCGCAGCCAAAAAGTTGGAACCTTGCGAGGGCATGATGTCCGGTGTTAAGGCTGGCAGCTGCAAGCGGACATTGTTGTGGTCTGGCGTCAGCGGGCTGACCACGAAGGCATCCCCGGCAAAAGCGATCAGCGCCAACTCGCCTTCTGGCAGCGCATCGATAAAGTCCATCGCCTTAAAGCGCGCCTGGCTAAGGCGGTTCGGCGTCATGTCGGTGGCATACATCGACAGCGACATATCCAGGATCAGCACCGTGGCCTTATTGACGCTGATGGCTGGCTTTTCAATGCGTTGCCAGCTAGGCCCTGCCAGTGCAATGGCCGCCAGCAACCAGCACCATGCCAACAGTGGCAGCGCAAAGCGGGCTTGTGGCTGCTGTGAGCCGCCCAGTAACTGCGGCTGCAAGTGGTGTGCGATTAAGCGTTGCCAGGGGCTGTGTTGATTGCGAAAACGCCAGAGCAAAAGCAGCATCAACACCAGTGGGATCAGGCTAAGCAGCCAGTAGGGCCTTAGCCAGTGCAGGTCAGCGAGCCACATTTAGCACCTCCCGCCAGCGGATTTGCCACCAGGCCAGCGCCAAAGACAGCAGTAAAGCGGTAGCCAGCGGCCAATGCACCAGACTGCGTTGTGGTCGGTAGCTTAGGGTTTCGCGTTCAATCGGTTCCAGCTCATCCAACAGCCGATACATACGTTCAAACTCTTCCATGTTGGAGGCCCGAAAATACTGGCCACCGGTTTCTTCGGCCATTCGAATCAGCAGTGGCTCATCCAGATCGTGCGAAGGGTTCACCACCCGGGGGCCAAACAAGCCTTGTTGCACCATTTCAGTGGCGCCAATGCCAACCGTATGAATACGCACCCCGGCGGCTTTGGCCAGTTCCAGCGATTCTTCCGGGCTGATATTGCCGGTGTTGCTGGCGCCATCGCTTAAAAAGACGATCACCTTGTTGGAGCTTTCCAGTTCATTAAAGCGTTTGACTGCAAGGCCAATGCCTTCGCCAATGGCCGTGCGCCGGCCGGCCATGCCAACCACGATTTCATCCAGCATTTTTTGGACGGTGGTCAGATCCAGCGTCAAGGGCGTCAGTTGGTAGGCGGCATCGGCAAAAAGAATCAAGCCAACACGGTCGCCCTGACGGCGTTTTAAAAAGTCGCGGGTTAGAATTTGCACTGCTTCCACTCGGTCAATACTTCGCCCTTGCCAGTGCATGTCTTCAATGGTCATGGAGCCGGATAAGTCGATCACCAGCATTATGTCACGGGCTTGTTGCGGAATTTGCACCGGTTCGCCATACCAGCGCGGCTCGGTGGCAGCAACCAGCAAGCAAAGCCAGATCAAAGCTGCGCACCAGGATCTGGCACGGCGCCAGCTGGCCTCAGTTTGAGGGCTTTGACTGGCCAGCTGCAGCAAGGGCTTGAGTTTGAGAGCCTGACCGGATTCTGCTCTTTTTCCCCGTATTAGCCAGGGCAAAGGCAACAGTAGCAACAGCCAGGGCCAGCTTAGCTCAACCATGGGCCCCTCCGTCCAACTGCTTGAGCTGCTCTGCTGTTTGCTGCGAAAGCCAGGTATTGGCCAGTCTGGCAAAGCGTTGTGCCAACTCAGGCTCGGTTGTTTGCTGGTAGAGCAGGGTGGTTAAATCCGGCCAGTCGCCGGGGCATTGCTGCTGCAAAAATGCTTGCCACTCGCCAACTGGGCAACCAAGCAAAGTGCTATGGGGGGCATAATGGCGGATCAGCCGCTTTAACAGCTGGTTGATGCTGGCCGCATTTGGCTCTGTTTGTTGGCTAAGCTGCTGCAGCTCATGACGTGCAGCGGCTAAGGCTGCCTGCTGTTGTTGCTGAAATCTGCGTTTGCCGGCCAGCCAGACCACCAGCGCAGCCGCCAATAAAGCAAACAAGGCCAACAGCCACCAACCCGCCGCGATACCGGTTGCTGGTGCTTGTCCGGCTTCGACGATGTCGGCCAACTCTGCCAGTAAAGGATGCGGTTCAGTCATGCCAGCTCCGTGTTAATTGCTGCACCAAAGGCTCGGCAGCGCTTATAGCCAGGTAGCGACAGCCCAGCTGTATCAGTTGTTGCTGCACCGATTGCTGAGCTTGGTGTTGCCGCTGTTGGTAATGCTGCCGGATACGGCTGCTGGTCAAGTCCAGCCAGCCCGATTGTTCTCCATCGGTGACCCGTGCCTGACCGCTGCCGTGCTGCGGCAAAGTGCGCTCCAGTGGATCGTGCAAAGCGGTACAAACCACCTCATTGTGCTGGCGGATGGCACTTAAATGACGCAAGGTTTCCTGATCAAGCTGATGAAAATCAGACAGCACAAACAACAGACTGCCGGGTCGTACCAGCCGGCGCATCTGGCCTAATGCCTGAGGAAATGTCAGCCCAAAACGACCGGATGTCGGGTTGTGGACCGCCTGCAAAGCATGCAGGTAATGCAAGACGCC
The DNA here is from genome assembly GCA_007117525.1 of Alkalimonas sp. Lineage (GTDB taxonomy): Bacteria > Pseudomonadota > Gammaproteobacteria > Enterobacterales > Alteromonadaceae > Alkalimonas > Alkalimonas delamerensis. The sequence goes on along the minus strand of SKGJ01000300.1, from coordinate 2,794 downwards.
GGCGGAGCGACTGCGGGGTTTGAGCTCCAGGTGATGGTGCTCGCTGAACACCAAACCACCCAACTTATCGCCGCTGGCCTTGCTGTGCCAGCCAATCAGCGCAGCCAGATGCGCGGCCTGCACCGATTTAAACAGCAACTGGCTGCCAAAATGCATGCTGTCGGATAAGTCGGTCAACACAAAGACCGGCCGCTCCTTTTCTTCACGAAACAGCTTGGTATGGGCTTTGCCGGTGCGGGCGGTGACCCGCCAGTCTATGGTTCGGACATCGTCGCCTGGCTGGTAATGACGAACCTCATCAAACTCCATGCCTCGGCCTTTACTGCGGGCAAGGTAGCTGCCAGCCAGCTTGCTTTGAATGTGCTGCTGTGGTCGCAGATCCAACAGTTTGGTGTAGCGCTGATACCAGAGCAATTCAGGCAGGCTCAGGCTGACACCAGTCGCGGCCAGCTGTTGCAACCAGTCGGATGGGTTGAAGTCGCTCATATCAGGGCACAGGCACCAATTCCAGCACCTTATCCAGCACGGCATCGGCTTTGATGCCCTCTGCTTCAGCGGCGTAGGTCAGAATAATGCGATGACGTAATACGTTGTGGTAGACCGCCTGAATATCATCGGGCGTGACAAAGTCCCGGCCATCCAACCAGGCTTTGGCCCGGGCACAGCGCTCCAGCGCTATGGTCGCGCGCGGGCTGGCGCCGTAGGAGAGCCATTGGCTGAGTTGGTCGTCGTAGGCGGCTGGCTGACGGGTTGCCATCACCAGCGCCACAATGTAGTGCTCCAGCGCTGGCGCCATATGCAATTGCAGGATGGCTTTGCGGGCGGAGAAAATATCGGCCTGACTCATGCGGGGAGCCGCTTTGCTTTCTTGCTGCAAGGCTTCGTCCCGGGTCAATTGCAGAATGGCCAATTCGGTTTCGGCATCCGGGTAGTCGACGTTCAGATGCAGTAAAAAGCGATCCAGCTGGGCTTCCGGCAGCGGGTAAGTGCCTTCCTGTTCCAGCGGGTTCTGGGTCGCCATCACCAAAAACAGCTCAGGCAATGGGTAGGTGGTGCGGCCGACCGTGACCTGTTTTTCGGCCATGGCTTCAAGCAAGGCCGATTGCACTTTGGCCGGTGCCCGGTTGATTTCGTCGGCCAGAATAATGTGGTGAAACAAGGGGCCACTTTGAAACGCAAACTGGCCGGTCTCCGGCCGGTAAATGTCGGTGCCGGTTAAATCGGCCGGTAACAGGTCCGGGGTAAACTGGATGCGGTGAAAGTCGCCTTCAACGCCCTGGGCCAGTGCATTGACCGCTCTGGTTTTGGCCAGGCCAGGTGGCCCTTCCACCAGTAGGTGGCCATTGGCCAACAAGGCAATCAAAATGCCTTCGGTCAGAGCCGGTTGCCCCAGCACCTGGCCATCGAGGTAGCGTTTTAATTCGGTAAAAGCTTGTACCATAATAGAATTCAACCTTTGCAGGGAATAAAAGCAGCTATGCTATGACGTATGCCTTTATATAAGGTTCAATCTGTAAAAGGCAAGTGCTGTCCTTGCGACTGGCATTTTAAAACAGGTGTTTTAATTTTCGTCGACTCTGGTTACAATCGGGATTAACCAGGTCTGACCTGTTGCTGATACCATGAGGAATTCTATGACCAAGCGAATTGATTTAACAACCCGCCAGGGGGATCGCATTGCCATTGTGCGTGGCTTGCGGACTCCTTTTGCCAAACAGGCGACTGCTTTCCATGGTGTTTCGGCACTGGATATGGGCAAGATGGTGGTCAATGAGCTGTTGATCCGCTCTGAAATCGATCCGGTTTTGGTGGAGCAGGTCGTCTATGGCCAAGTGGTGCAAATGCCAGAAGCGCCTAACATTGCCCGTGAAATTGTGCTGGGCACCGGCATGAATGTGCATACCGACGCCTACAGTGTCACCCGGGCCTGTGCCACCAGTTTTCAGGCGGTAGCCAATGTGGCGGAGAGCATGCTGTCTGGCATGGTTGAGGTGGGCATTGCCGGTGGCGCTGACTCCAGCTCCGTCTTGCCAATAGGGGTGAGTAAAAAGCTGGGGCGCGCTCTGGTTGACATGAACAAAGCCAAAACCCTGGGGCAGAAGCTCAGTATTTTAAAGCGGCTGGGGTTGAAAGACCTGTTGCCGGTGCCGCCTGCCGTTGCCGAGTACAGCACAGGTCTTTCGATGGGCCAGACGGCCGAGCAGATGGCCAAAACCCACGGCATCAGCCGGGAGGCTCAGGACGAAATGGCGCATCGCTCGCACAGCCTGGCGGCCAAAGCCTGGCAATCCGGCCTGATGGCCAATGAGGTCATGGTAGCGCATGTGCCACCGCACAAAACCTTTTTTGAGCAAGACAACAATGTGCGGATGGAGTCTGAGCTCTCGTCCTACGCCCGGTTACGACCGGTGTTTGACCGCAATCATGGTACCGTCACTGCGGCCAACAGTACGCCTTTGACCGATGGTGCTTCCGCTGTGCTGATGATGACCGAAAGCCGCGCCAAAGCCCTTGGTTACGAGCCTCTCGGTTACATTCGCAGCTATGCCTTCACCGCCATCGATGTCTGGGAGGACATGCTGATGGGGCCGTCCTACGCCACACCTGTGGCGCTGCAACGGGCAGGCATGACGCTGGGCGATCTAACCCTGATTGAAATGCACGAAGCCTTTGCCGCCCAGGCACTGGCCAATATGAAGATGTTTGGCAGCACCAAATTTGCCCAGGAAAAGCTGGGGCTGGACAAAGCCATTGGTGAGATTGATATGGACAAGTTCAATGTTAATGGCGGCTC
>SKGJ01000045.1 GCA_007117525.1 Alkalimonas sp. | reverse complement strand
GATCCGTGATCTGCCAAATAGGATCACTGTAGCCAATAGAGCCATCTTCAAGTTTTTGTTCTTCAAGCCCCAAAATAGCCGCTGCACCACGATTAACTTTGATCAACCTGCCATCGTCGCTTAACACCGTAATGGCGGTGATATTGCTTTGAAAAATGTTTTCAAGAAAGTTTTTCTGTTGCTGCAACTGCTGCTTGAGTGTGACTTCCTCTGTGATATCGGATTCAATGGCGAGGAAGCCTTCTATCACCCCAGAGCTATCTCGGAGCGGATTGCATTGAATACGAGTCCAATACGGTGTGCCATCTTTGGTGTAGTTGATCAAATCGGCATCAAAGCCTGCTCCATCTGCCAGTGCCAGGCTGATCTGCTTCACCGTATTGGGGTCCGTATCAGGCCCTTGCAGCACCTCACCGGGTTTTCGCCCCAGCAGTTCAGCCAATGAATACCCAGTGATACGGCTAAACCCATCGTTAACCCATTCCACGTAACCATCACGTTCGGTGATAACCACCCCATTGGTGGTTTGGCTTACCACCTGCAACAGGCGGGCCAGCAGCTGCTGAGCAGTTAGTTTTTGCTGTGGATCCTCACTGCTGTCCAGCGCTCGCCGTAAATCTTCCTCAAGCAGGGTGTTTAGCTCACGTTCCACACAATCAGCCAGGTCGCGCAAAGCGTGCTGCGCTTCCTGATCCAGAACCCGCGGCTGACGGTCAATCACACAGAGCGTGCCAATGCGATAACCGCTGGCAGTTCTGAGTGGCGCACCGGCATAAAAACGGATATGCGGTGCGCTGGTGACCAGCGGGTTGTCCGCAAATCGATCATCCTGACTGGCATCGGGCACCACAAAAACATCCTGTTGCAAAATGGCATGACCACAAAACGAAATATCACGCTCTGTTTCACAGGCATCCAGTCCCTGGCGCGATTTAAACCACTGCCGATTAGCATCAATGAGTGATACCAGTGCGATAGGCACGTTAAACAGCCGCCTTGCCAGCCGGGTCAGCCGGTCGAAGCGCTCTTCAGCCTCGGTATCAAGCACAGCCAATTGCTGCAGTGCCTGCAAGCGTTGTGTTTCGTTATCCGGTAATGGCGGTTTTTGCATTAATCACTCTCCGGCTCAGTAAATTGTTCTCGGATTGAGCCGCTCCAGTTGTTTCGATATCCAGACAATAATGTTTGTTGTCTCCACTCGTTAGCTTGTTGCAACATCAAGTCGGTGATGAACTAATCGGCAGTTCGAACCAGAAGGTGGCGCCTTTGCCTTCGGTGGAGGCAAAACCAATGCTTCCGTCCATTCGTTCTATCAATTCACGGCTGATAGCAAGGCCCAAGCCAGTGCCCCCTTGCTGGCGGGTGTCGGAGCTATCGGCCTGGGCAAACTTTTGAAAAATTCGGTCATGAAACTCCGCCGGGATGCCCGGGCCATGGTCCTGCACGCTCACCCGAACCACGCCATCCTGCATGCGAGCAGCGATCAAAACCTCATCACCTTTGGGGGAAAACTTGACGGCATTGGATAACAGGTTGGCCAAGACCTGCTGCAAGCGGTTCGCATCGACGGCGACCCGGTAGCCATGATCAACTGCATCCACCACCAAACGTACACCATAGCTGTCGGCATAACCCTGGTTATCTCGTACGGCCTGCGTTAGTAGCGGAAACAGATGCTGTTCCTGCATCTCAAAACGCATCTTGCCAGCTACCAGCTTTTCCATGTCCAGCAGGTCATTGAGCAGCAACTCCAATCGTTTACTGTTTTTGCGCGCGATCTCGACCATCTGCTGTGCCTTGCCACTAAGCTGCCCGAGTTTGCCGGAAGCCAGAATATCCAGCACACCATAAATCGAGGTCAGCGGCGTGCGCAGTTCGTGACTGACGGTAGAAACAAACTCATCTTTCATCCGTGCCAACCGTTTGCGTTCAGAAATGTTTTCAATAATAGACCAGATCAGTTTACGGCCATTGCTATCATAAACGACCATACCGTTCAGTAGCACCGGATAACGGCTGCCATCCTTGCGAATATATTCTTTCTCGAACGTGCCATAGCGGCCGGTTTTTTCCATGCTTTCCAGTTGCTGCGCTTCCTGGGCTGCATACTCTTGGGGCGTCAGATCCCAGTAGCTCAGTGCAACAAACTCCTCGCGGGTATAACCGGTGGGCTGCAGCAAAGCCTCATTTAAGTCAATAAAGGCGCCGGTTTCGTAATCGTTGAGCGCAATTCCCATCGGCGACAACTCAAACAGACCACGCAAGCGCGTCTCGCTTTGCTTAATGGTGCGCGCTGCCCGGTCACGCTCAATGGTCGCAGCAATCCAGCGTGCCAACAGGCGGACAAACAGCCTATCCACGTCACTAAAAGGCGCTTGACGGGGCTGCCTGGAAGAAAAGTTCAGAGTACCGTAATGCTTGCCGTCCACATCCAATGATATACCAATGTAGGATTCCAGCAGGTTCGCCTGATAGCAGGGATGATTCCGATGAAGGGAGTGCTTCATATGGTCTATAGCGATCAGTTCGCCCCGCTGCATCACCAAATCGCAGTAAGTATCGTTAAGGTCAAAGCATTGCCCCACGCGTAGTCCGAGGTCACGTGGTGCGTGCAACAGTCTAATTTCATATTGCTTGTCGCGGATCCGGCTGACAATGCCGAGCTCCAGTTGCAAATAGCTGGCACCAAGAGTTAATGCTTTGCTGATCTGCTCTTGTGGTGGCAAGTGGCTGCTGCCGGCCAGCTGGTTTAATACGGTAAATGCTTCGAGTTGGCGCTGGAGCTGGAACAAACTTTCTTTGTTCTCGGTAATGTCAAGAATGAAGCCGTCTAGAAAACGAACCGTACCGGTTTCATCACGCTGGGCGGAGCCGCGCTCATGCGCCCAGCGTAAGCGGCCATCCCGGTGCAGTATCCGGTACTCGATACGCCACTCGTCTTGGCCCGTTTGCAGCGCATCGGTGATGGCTCGTAAAACGGCATCACTATCCTCGGAATGAATTACGCTTTCGTAACTGCGCACTGCGTTTTGGATAAAATCCTGTGCCGGGTAGCCTGACAGCAGATCAACCTGATCACTCATGTACAACATGGTCCACTGCTCATCGAATAGACAGCGGTAGGTGATGCCGGGAATGTTGTTTACCAGTGAGGCAAATTGGTCCCTGCTGGCAAGTGATGCCTGCTGGGCTTCGGCCATGGCGCTAATGTCCGTGGCGTTGGCGAAATAACACAATGCATTGCCTTGCTCATCTCTTAGCGAGCTTACCGTTAATAAAACCGGAAAACGCTCGCCGTTTTTTTTCTGGAAAATTAGCTCGAAACTACCCACGCCGTCAATCAATGCCTTGGCCAATGCCTGTTGTATAGCCTCGTATTGCTCTTCTGGCCAATAGGGGTAAGGGGGCGTTTGACCAAGCAGTTCGTCGGCAGAAAACCCCGTCATGTTACAAAAAGCCGGGTTCACCTGTTGCTGGATGCCATCCGGGGTAATGACCGAAAAACCCTCCTGCATGTTTTCAATTAACTGCTGTGCATAGGCCGACTGCGATGCCATGCTAAAGCGGCTTTGCTGTTCATTGGCTGGAACTGTCGGCTTTTTCATAAAAATCCCTTAAGATGACTTATGGCAACCCGTTTAGCACGCGCTCAATAACACTAAATTCGGTACTCTTTCCCCATCCGATTCAACACTTCAATCAGGCGCTGGCTCACTTCATCCAACGCCACAATTTGCTTCACGCAGCCGGTTTTAATGGCTTCTTGCGGCATGCCAAAAATCAAGGAGCTGGCTTCGTCCTGCGCCATGGTAAAACCGCCCTGCTCCGCAATGCTGCGTATACCTACAGCACCGTCCTTGCCCATACCGGTAAGAATAACCGCCAAAGCATTAGAACCAACCGCTTCAGCCACCGATTGAAACATCACATCCACAGAAGGCTTGTGACCCGACACGCGAGGGCCATCCGTTAATTCAATCCGATAATCGGCGCCACTGCGAACCACCGTTAAGTGTTGATCGCCCGGCGCTAAATAAGCATGCCCCGGCACGATGCGCTCGCCCCCTTGTGCCTCGAGCACTCGAATACGGCAGAGGTTATCGAGACGCCTGGCAAAGCTGCTGGTAAATCCGGGAGGCATATGCTGTGTGATCACAATACCCGGACTATCCACCGGCATTTCAGTGAGCACCGCCTTAATGGCTTCGGTACCGCCAGTCGAGGCGCCAATGGCAATAATTTTTTCGGTGGTTTTAAAACGCAGGCTGGCGGTTTTTTTCGGCTGACATTTTTCGGTTCTTGCAAGCTTGGCTAATGATGCAGCTTTAATTTTTGCCACAATATCCTGCCGGTAGTCTTCAATACCACGGGCAATATCCAGCTTTGGTTTGGCTAAGTAATCGACAGCGCCAAGCTCCAGTGCTCGTAAGGTCACGTCTGCGCCTTGCTCGGTTAGGCTGGAAATCATCACCACAGCCGTCGGCCGCGCTTTCATCAGTTTCTCGAGGAACGTCAGGCCATCTACTTTTGGCATTTCAACGTCCAGCGTAATCACATCCGGCCGATGCAGGTTGACCAGGTCGCGGGCAACATAAGCATCACTAGCAGTTCCTACCAGGTGAAACTCTGGATCGCTCTGAACAATCGTGCTAAGCAAGCTACGAATTAAAGCGGAGTCGTCAACGATCAGCACTTTAATCATCAAACAGCTCCACATCACGGGATGAATCGTGCACAGGTTTCTGCCGTAATTGCATCCGATAAGCACTTTCTCTGTCCATGATGGTGTTGTTGTGCAAGGATTTGATTTTACGCACCAGCACCTGCCCCGTATCCGGGAAAAAATAAACCTTGCGTGGAAAGTTATCCAACAAATCCTTGCCAACAATAGGAATGCGCTCCAATTGCAAATAGTCCAGCACAAATTCAGCATTTCGCTCGCCGACATTAATGGCGGTAAAGCCTTTAAGGACATTGCCCCCACCAAACACTTTGGCTTCCAGTCGCTCCCGACGTGCGCCTAATTTAATCAGGTGGTTAATCAGGATCTCCATGGCATAGGCACCGTAACGTGCCGACTCCGATAACAGGTTGTCCTGACCACTGCCATCGTTTGGCAGCAAAAAATGATTCATGCCAGCAATGCCGGACACCCGGTCACGAATGCAGGCAGAGACACAGGAGCCCAAAACGGTCACGATCAGCGTGTCCGAGGTGGTGGCAAAGTACTCCCCAGGTAAAATTTTGACTGCATCCCGCTCAAAATGACGGTCGTAGTAGCGATTGGGAGCCACATGAATATTATCGGTGTCAAATTCAGCCAAGCACCCCTCCCGCTGAACGATAGGTCGTTTGCCCTATCGCTTTTACCAGATGTGTTGCCTGAGCAAAGTTTTCCGAGTGACCAGCAATGTACAAACCACTGGGTGTGAGCAAACGAACCATGCGTTCCAACAGCTTTAATTGGGTTGACTTGTCAAAATAAATCATCACATTTCGGCAGAAAATAAGATCGAAGGGTCCCCGAACATGCCACTTCGTATCCAACAAGTTCAGTTGACGAAACTGCACCATTTTTTGCAGCTCCGGTACTACTTTGACGAACCCAGCTTGAGAGCCCCTCCCTCGAAAAAAGAATTGTTTGCATCGCCTGTCATCTAAACCCTGCAACCTGTCTGCTCGGTAAATTCCGGCCTGTGCTTTTTGCAACACCTGACTGTCGATATCGGTCGCGATTATTTGCACCGGTGCATCAAAGCGACCAAAGGTTTCTGCCACCACCATCGCGATGGAATATGGCTCTTCCCCCGTACTGCTGGCAGCACACCAAATGTTTATTTGCCCAGGGTACTTTTTAAGGTACGCACTTAGCACCTCAAAGTGATGCGGCTCGCGGAAAAACGATGTCAGGTTGGTGGTCAGCGCATTAATAAATTGCTCAGTCTCTTCTGGGTGGTTATCCAGATACGTTAAATAGGCAGAAAAGTCAGACAGTCGCAAAGCCCGAATTCGTCGAACCAAACGACTGTAGACCATGTAGTCTTTGCTGTCAGCAAGGCGAATACCAGTAAGCAAATGGAGCTGTTTACGCACCGCATCAAAGTCAGCTTTGCAGTAAACAAACTCACGCTCCACCGCCCCTTGGGATTG
>SKGJ01000016.1 GCA_007117525.1 Alkalimonas sp. | reverse complement strand
TCACCACCAGCACTTCCGTGCTGCCGGCGCCGGAGATAAACATTTTCGAGCCGTTTAACACGTACTCAGCGCCGTCTTTTTTCGCCGTGGTGCGAAGCGCTGCCGCATCCGAGCCTGAGCCCGGCTCGGTCAGACAGTAAGACGCCAACTTCTGGCCGGTGACCAGATGCTCAACCCACTCGGCCTTGGCATCGGCGCTGCCCCAACTGGCAATCATCCAGGTCGCCATATTGTGAATGGTCAGCATGGCCGTGGTCGCGGTACAGCCCATCGACAGCTGCTCGAAAATAATGGACGAGTCCAGCCGCGACAGCCCCATGCCGCCATCGTCTTCTGGGGTATACAGCGAGCAAAAGCCTAGCTCACCGGCTTTTTGGATCACGTCTTTTGGGAAATGATGATCGCGGTCCCACTGAGCCGCGTTTGGTGCCAACTCTTGCTCAGCAAACTGCTTTGCCACATCAACAAAAGCTTGTTGGTCTTCGGTTAAATTGAAGTTCATCTACTTGGACCTCACTGCTGAGTCTGATTTAACGTAAATTAATCGACATATTCGGGCCGGACACCTGAATATCGTCATCAAACCAGCGCGCGGTAATGGTTTTGGTCTCGGTATAGAAACGCACCGCTTGCTTACCGTAGGCATGCTGATCGCCGTAGAACGAACCTTTCCAGCCGGTGAAGGAGAAAAATGGCAGTGGCACCGGAATTGGAATATTGATCCCGACCTGGCCGACTTCAACCTGATGTTGGTACTTACGGGCAGCAGCTCCGCTGGCAGTAAAGATAGACGTGCCATTGCCGTACGGGCTGTCATTCACGACTTTTAGCGCTTCATCCAGGGAGTCGACGCTCATAGTCGTGAGCACTGGGCCAAAGATTTCCTGCTTGTAGATTTCCATCTCGGTAGTGACATTGCTGAACACGGTAGGGCCAACCCAGTTGCCATCAGGAAAGCCTTCGACGCTGCAATCAGAGCCATCCAGCAAGCAGGTAGCGCCTTCGTTTTTGCCTTGTTCAATCAGCGACAAAATACGGGCTTTGGCTTGCGGGCTGATTTGCGGGCCATAGGCCGCATTCGGATCGGTGTAAACACCTGGCCGTACTTTGCCAATGGCAGCGGCCACTTCCGGGATCCAGTCCTGAGCTGCGCCAACAAAAACCGCAACCGAAATCGCCATGCAGCGCTGGCCAGCAGCACCCACCGAAGCACCCACCAGGGCATTGATCACCTGCTGCTTGTTGGCATCCGGCATTATCACCATATGGTTTTTGGCACCGGCAAAGGCCTGCACCCGCTTCAGATTGTCGGTGCCGGTTTTGTAGATGTACTGGCCGACATTAACCGAACCCACAAAGGAAATGGCTTTGATATCCGGATGATGCAAGATGGTATCGACTTGCTCTTTGGCACCGTGCACCACCTGCAGTACCCCCTTAGGAGCACCGGCTTCGGCGAAGAGTTCCGCAATGCGATTCACGGTCATCGGATCCTGCTCCGATGGCTTCAGTACAAAGGTATTGCCGCAAGCAATGGCCATCGGGAACATCCACAGTGGGATCATCGCCGGGAAGTTAAAGGGTGTAATACCAGCACAGACACCGAGTGGCTGGATGTAGCTGTAGGTATCGATGCTGCGCGCTACGTTTTCAACCGTTTCGCCCATCATCAGCGATGGGATATTGGCGGCCTGTTCCACCACTTCGATACCACGCCAGACGTCGCCTTTGGCATCTTCGATGGTTTTGCCGAGCTCCTGACAAATGATCTCAGCAATTTCCGTCTGGTGCTCTTTTAACAGATTGCCAAAACGCATCATTAAACGCGCCCGCTCGGATACCGGTACTTCTTTCCAGCTTTTAAAGGCTTCTTTGGCCGAGGCAATCGCCCGGCTCATTTCATCTGCAGTGGCACAAGGAGCCTGTGCAATCACTTCCTGCGTAGCAGGGTTGGTCACGGGGATCCATTGCTCGGTTGTCGAGTCAATGAAGGCGCCGTCAATAAATAGTTGGACTTGCTTGGTCATACAATGCTTCTCCCACGAATTCGAACATCAGCCCGCCAGGCTTATTATTGGTATGCTTGCCCGACGGACTGCTCATTAAAAAGGTGAACCGTTACACCAGCTCCACAGCCAGTGCCACCGCTTCACCACCGCCGATGCACAATGAAGTGACACCGGTTTTCAGATTGCGTTTACGCAGCGCATGGATCAGAGTCACCAGCAAACGGGCGCCAGAAGCGCCGATGGGGTGGCCCAGTGCACAGGCACCGCCGTTGACATTGACTTTGGCATGATCCAAGCCAAGCTCCTGAATCGCGAGCATGGTGACCATGGCAAAGGCTTCATTAATTTCCCACAAGTCGACCTGTTCTTTATCCCAACCGGCTTTGGCCAGTACTTTTTGCATGGCGCCAACCGGTGCTACGGTGAACAGTGCCGGCTCCATCGAATGGGTCGCATGCGCCACCACTTTGGCCAGTGGCGTCAGCCCTTTGGCTTTGGCATCCGATGCGCGCATCAGCACCAGGGCAGCAGCGCCATCCGAAATGGAGCTGGAGTTGGCAGCAGTGATGGTGCCGTCTTTGGCAAAAGCAGGCCGCAGACCTGGAATTTTGTCGATTTTGGCATTGCCCGGCTGCTCGTCGATGGCAAAGGTGACTTCCCCTTTGCGGGTGCTGTAGCTGACAGGGGCGATTTCATCGGCAAAAGCACCGCTTTCAATGGCATTTTGCGCCCGGGTCAAGGAGTCGACAGCAAACTGGTCCATCGCTTCGCGGCCAATGCTGTACTCGTTGGCAGTGTCCTGGGCAAAACAGCCCATGGCTTTGCCGTCGTAAGCATTTTCCAGCCCGTCCAGCATCATGTGATCTTTGATTTCACCATGGCCCATGCGAAAACCAGCACGGGCTTTGGCCAGCAGATAAGGCGCATTGGACATCGACTCCATCCCCCCTGCCACCACCACATCGGCAGAGCCGGCTTTGAGCAGGTCGTGCGCCAACATCACGGTTTTTAAACCCGAACCGCATACTTTATTCAGGGTGGTCGCGCCAGCAGACAACGGCAAACCGGCTTTTAAGCTGGCCTGACGGGCCGGTGCCTGGCCAAGACCGGCCGGCAACACATTGCCCATAATGACTTCGCTGACAGCATCACCGCCAATTCCTGCCTCGGCCACCGCCGCTTTGATCGCCACCGCGCCAAGGTCCGTAGCGCTGACACTGGACAAACCGCCCATAAAACCACCCATCGCAGTGCGCTTGGCTGCGACAATCACAATTGCATCCTGTTCGGCCATCAGATTCTCTCCGTCATTGCTTCGTCAATTAAAAAGTCTGCGTCAGAGACTACACCATATTGACGTTTACGCCAACGTCAACCTTATACCACTATGGTGCAGTTTTGTCCCTTTTGTTCAGCGCAAGGCCCTGGTCCGCCCAGTTTAATTGGCATTTTTGCTTTACATCGGTTGGCAACAGCCCGGGGCAATGGCCTGCCCCAGCTTTACCTTTACGTAAACTTCACTTATAGTTGTCGGCAGATTTCAGGAAGGCAGTTATGACGCAAAAAACCGAAACCACCTATTCGATCAGCGAGCTGGCCAAAGAGTTTGATATCACCACCCGCAGCATCCGTTTTTACGAAGATCAAGGATTGCTGACGCCGATGCGCAATGGCCAAACCCGGATTTACAGCAAAAGGGATCGGGTGCGGCTGAAACTGATCCTGCGCGGTAAACGGCTGGGCTTTAGCCTGGCGGAAACCGGCAAACTGTTCGAGCTGTACGATGCCGATAAAAGCAGCGTCACCCAGCTCAATACCATGCTGGCCTTGATCGAGCAGAAAAAAGCCGAACTGCACCAGCAAATGGACGACATTAAAGTGGTGCTGATGGAGCTGGTCACGGTAGAAAAACGCTGCCGCGAAACCCTCAGTCAGGCCAAACACAGTGGCAGCAAAACTGCCTCTGAAACCCTCGAATCAGAACCCTTTGAATCAACAGTGGAACAGCACCATGATCACGACTTATAAAACCCTGAATTTTGACCTTGGCGAAACCGTCGACATGATCCGTGAGCAGGTCAATGCCTTTGCCCGCGAAGAAATTGCCCCACGTGCCGAGCAAATTGATCACGACAATGCGTTCCCGAACGAGTTATGGCGCAAGTTTGGTGATCTGGGCCTGCTCGGCATTACCGTTGATGAACAGTACGGCGGCTCTGGACTTGGCTACCTGGAGCATGTGGTGGCGATGGAAGAGATCAGCCGGGCTTCTGCCTCGGTGGCCCTGTCTTATGGCGCCCACTCCAACCTGTGCGTGAATCAGATTTTCCGCAACGGCAATGAAGCACAAAAGCAAAAGTACCTGCCTAAACTATGCAGCGGTGAGCACATTGGCGCTTTGGCGATGAGCGAGCCCAATGCCGGTTCCGATGTGGTTAGCATGAAACTGCGCGCCGACAAGCAAGGCGATCGTTACATCTTAAACGGCAACAAGATGTGGATCACCAATGGCCCGGATGCGCATACCTACGTGATTTACGCCAAAACCGATGTCAATGCCGGCTCCAAAGGCATCACTGCCTTTATTGTTGAGCGTGGCTTTAAAGGCTTTAGCCAAGCGCAGAAACTGGACAAGCTCGGCATGCGCGGCTCCAACACCTGTGAGCTGGTGTTTGAAGACTGCGAAGTGCCGGCAGAAAACGTGCTGGGCGAAGTCGGCCGTGGTGTGCAGGTGCTGATGAGTGGCCTGGATTACGAGCGCGTGGTGCTCTCTGCCGGTCCACTCGGCATTATGACGGCTTGCATGGACGTAGTGGTCCCTTACATCCACGATCGCAAGCAGTTTGGTCAGTCCATTGGTGAATTCCAGCTGGTGCAGGGCAAAGTGGCCGATATGTACACCCGGATGAATGCCGCCCGCTCTTACGTCTATACCGTGGCCAAAGCCTGCGACCGCGGTGAATCCACCCGTAAAGATGCTGCTGCGGTGATCCTGTACGCTGCCGAGCTCGCCACCCAGATGGCACTGGATGCCATTCAGCTGCTGGGCGGTAATGGTTACATCAACGAGTACCCGACCGGACGTTTGCTGCGTGATGCCAAACTCTATGAGATCGGTGCCGGTACCTCGGAGATCCGCCGCATGTTGATTGGCCGTGAGCTTTTCACCGAGTCGAATTAACGAGTTTTCATCCAGAAACGGGCTTCGGCCCTTTTCTGGATCTACCCAGCGGGCAGTTTCCAGCAACAGGTGACAGCAGTGACAAAAATTCTGAGTAAAGTAAATCCGCGCAGCGAAGAGTTCGTGCGCAACCAGGCTGCAATGGAGCAGCTGGTCGAGGATGTGAACAGCAAGGTTCAGCAAATCAAGCTGGGCGGCGGTGAAGCCCTGATCGCCCGTCATACGGCGCGTGGCAAGCTGTTTGTCCGCGATAGGATCCAAAAGTTGCTGGATCCGGGCTCGCCCTTTCTGGAAGTCGGCCAGTTCGCCGGCTGGGACTGTTACGAAGACTACGTGCCCTGTGCCGGTGTCGTTGCCGGTATTGGCCGGGTTAGTGGCGTCGAGTGCATGGTGGTCGCCAACGATGCGACCGTCAAAGGCGGTACCTACTACCCGCTGACGGTGAAAAAACACCTGCGGGCACAGGAAATCGCCGAACGCTGCAACCTGCCCTGCATCTACCTGGTGGATTCAGGCGGTGCCAACCTGCCCCGTCAGGACGAAGTTTTCCCGGACAAACTGCATTTTGGGCGCATTTTCTTCAATCAGGCGCGGATGTCGGCCAAAGGCATTCCGCAAATTGCCGTGGTAATGGGGCTCTGTACTGCCGGCGGCGCTTATGTACCGGCCATGGCCGATGAGAGCATCATCGTCAAAGAACAAGGCACCATCTTTTTAGCCGGCCCGCCACTCGTTAAAGCCGCCACCGGCGAGGAAGTCAGCGCCGAGGAGCTGGGCGGAGCCGATGTGCACTGCAAAATTTCCGGTGTGGCCGATCACTATGCGGTCAATGATGAGCATGCACTGCAATTGGCCCGCAATGCAGTATCGCGCTTAAACCGCAGCAAGCCACAGCAGCTGGATGTGCGCGAGCCGGAAGAGCCGCTCTATGATGCCAAAGAAATTTACGGCATTGTCGGCACCG
>SKGJ01000385.1 GCA_007117525.1 Alkalimonas sp. | reverse complement strand
TGTGCAGCTCCAGACTGTAGAGTATGTGGGAACCACGAAAGGACTTTTCCAGCACTTTGGCAGTCACTCCGCTGTCATCGTCGTGCACGATATCATCCGGCCGGATCAGCACATCGACGCTATCCCCCTGCTGCAGACCCGGCTGGTAACTCTGTCGGAAAATGCCAAAAGACGTCTGAACCCGCTGACTATCGAGCATCTTACCCGCCAGCAAAACTCCGCGACCGATAAAGTCGGCAACGAAGCGATTCACCGGCTTGTGATACAGCTCGTAAGGGGTCGCCCATTGCTGCATACGTCCATGCTCCATCACCCCAATCAAGTCCGCCATGGTAAAGGCTTCAAACTGATCATGGGTCACCATCACGGCGGTCATTTGTTCCTGTTTTAAAATCTGCCGGATATCGCGCGCCAGCGACTCCCGCAGCTCCGCATCCAGACTGGAAAAAGGTTCATCCAGTAACAGCACTTCGGGTTTGGGCGCTATCGCCCGGGCCAGGGCAATCCGCTGCTGCTGACCACCCGATAACTGGTGGATGTAACGCTCGGCCAGATCGGGCAAGCCAACCAGCCGCAACAACTCCCGCACCCGCTGCTGGCGCGCACTGCGGCTTAGTTGTTTGATGCCAAAACCAATGTTTTCCGCGACGGTCAGGTGCGGGAAAAGCGCAAAATCCTGAAACACCATGCCCAGTTTGCGCTGTTCAGGCGGACAGGCGTGATTGGGGGCACTGACCACGCCTTGCGCCAGTCGAATCGCCCCTTTAGCGACGGGCTCAAAGCCGGCAATGGCGCGCAGCAAGGTGGTTTTGCCACAACCGGAGGGGCCCACCAGACAGCCAATCTGGCCTTTTGACAGCGAAAAGGTGATGTCTTTCACCACAGTATGGGTGCCATAAGCGACGTCGAGTTGCTCCAATACCAGCATAGTTCGTCCGTTTTAGTGCGCCCGCTCCATGGAGCGGGCTAAGATAATCACCGGCAATAACCCCACCAGCACAATCGCCAGCGCCGATAAAGACGCATCGGCCAGACGTTCGTCGGACGCCAGCTCAAAGGTACGCACTGCCAGGGTGTTGAAGTTAAAGGGCCGCAAAATCAGGGTTGCCGGCAGCTCTTTTAGCACGTCGACAAACACCAACAGCAAGGCTGTCAGTACACTACCACGCAACAGCGGGACATGCACCCGCCACAGCACCTGGCGCGGCGAGCACCCAAGGGAGCGCGCCGCCTGATCCATATTGGGGCGAATACGCTCCAGGCCAGCTTCGATGCTGTGCAGCGAGACCGCCAGAAAACGCACACTGTACGCCAACAGCAACGCAAATAAGGTCCCGGAAAACAGCAAGCCAGTGCGAATACCAAACCATTGCTCGGCCAGCAAATCAATATGCCGATCCAAAAATGCCAGCGGCAGCATCACACCAATGGCGATCACCGTACCGGGAATGGCATAGCCCAGCGCCGCCAGGCGCACCGGCACCAACACCAGCCAGTCACGCCTGAGCCGCCGGGCATAGGCAAAAATCAACGCCAGCAATACCGCCAACAGCGCTGCCATGGCCGCCAGCGAGAAACTGTTCCACACCAATTGCAAAAAGCGCTGGTCCAGGGTGTCGCGCCAGGTCGCCAAGGCCCAGATGAGCAATTGTGTGGCCGGCACCACAAAACCAAAAACCAGTGGCAGCAGACAAAGTGCCAACACCCCCAATGCTCTGGGGCCTTGCAATACTTTGCGCGGGGCCTGACTGTCTTTTTGTCCCTGATGGTAATAGCGTATTTTGCGCCTTGACCATTGCTCCAACACCAACAAAAACAGCACAAAGCTGCTCAGCATCGCCGCCAGCTGCGCCGCAGCCAGACTGTTGTTCAGACCAAACCAGGTGCGGAAAATGCCGGTAGTGAAGGTGTCCACCCCAAAGTATTGCACGGTGCCATAATCGGCGAAGGCTTCCATCATCGCCAGTGCCGTACCGGTCAGAATGGCGGGACGCGCCAGCGGCAATGCCACTTGCCAAAAATGCTGCCGGGTGGTCAGCCCGAGAGTGCGGCTGGCCTCTTGCAGCGAAGCGGCCTGCTCACGAAAACCATTGCGGGCCAGCATGTAGACATAAGGATAGAGCACCAGCGACAGCATCAGAATAGCGCCGCCTAAGGAGCGGATTTCCGGGAACCAGTAATCGCCATAACGCCAGCCGAATGCATCACGCAACTGGGTTTGCACCGGCCCGGCAAAGTCCAGCAAGCCGGTGTAGGTATAAGCAATGATGTAGGCCGGCATCGCCAGTGGCAACAGCAGCATCCACTCCAGCAAGCGTCGGCCCGGGAACTGGTACTGCGAAACCAACCAGGCACTGCCGGTACCAAGGAATAAGGCACCAAAGCCGACCCCAAAAGCCAACAGCAAGGAGTTGCTGATGTAGAGCCAAAGCACGGTCTGGCGCAAATGCGACCACACCTCCCACTGCGGCTGCAGCAGGCTCAGCAAAATCACCAGTACCGGCAAAGCCAACACGCTGGCTGGTATCACTACCAGCCAGCGCCAGGGATCAGGTCGCCACCCGAATTGTTTTAACACCGGAGGGGCCTACAGCGACTACAGCAACAACCAACTAGCGCCAACGTGCTCTGTCCATTAAGCGCAATGCTTCCGCATTCAAAGTTCCCAGCCGCTCCAGTGGCAGAGTATCGGCTTTAAAGTCACCATAGGATTGCAAAGTCTGGCTGTAAGCCACACCGGGGCGAACCGGGTACTCATGGTTGGCTTCGGCATACCACTGTTGGCTGTCTTGCTGCACCATAAACTCCAGCAGTTGCAGCGCGGCTTCAGGGTTGGGTGCATGGGTGGCCACACCGGCACCGGAAATGTTGATGTGGGTACCAAGCCCAGCTTGCTCAGGCCAGTACACCGCCACCTCAGCCGCAGCTTGTTGATCGCGCGGGTCATTCATCATGCCAGCCAGATAGTAGGTATTGGCGATGGCCAGATCACAGACACCGGCTGCCAGAGCCCGGATTTGATCCCGGTCACCACCGCGCGGCGGGCGGGCAAAATTGCGTACCAGACCGCGAACCCACTGCTCGGTTGCTGCAGTGCCGTGATGTGCCAGCTTGGCTGCCACCATCGATTGATTGTAAATGTGGCCAGAGCTGCGGACACAGATACGGCCGCGCCAGCGTTCGTGGGTCAGGTCGTGCAACACGGCTTTGTCCGCCTCGTCCAACCGCTTTGCAGCATAGAGCACCGGCCGGGCGCGCACCGTCAGACCGAACCAGTAGCCGGCATCGTCCCGCAGGTGGGCAGGGATGGCCTGTCGCAGCAACTCCGATTGCTGCGGTTGCAATACTTGCTGCTGCTTGGCCCGGTACAAACGGCCCACATCGGTGGTGATCAGCAAATCGGCCGGACTGTTACGGCCTTCGCTGACAATGCGGGTAATCAACTCATCGGCATTGCCGGTAATCAGGTTCACCCGAATGCCGGTGCTGGCGGTAAAATCATCCAGCACCGGTTTGATCAACTCTTCCTGCCGGGCGGAATACACATTGACTTCGGCACTGAACACCGCCGTACTTTGGCCCGCAACCAGCATCCAGGCACTGCACCACAACAAAACCGCCGCAAAACGCATAGCAACTCCAGCTGAAAAGGTCGTTCAATCAAATGATGACGGCAAGTATAAACCCAATGAGAACGATTCTCAATAATACTTTTCAGGTATTCAGCGCTGCTTTTGCTAAAATAATCGAACTTGTAGCCGCGGCAGTAAAAAGCCATGGTAGGCTAGAGCAATTCATTCAGTTGCAGCAAAGCGGCTGGCAGTGGGCTTTGCTAGCATGGCACTGTAAATTAGGCCATAATACAATTCGTTATACACTGCGTGCTTGTTTTTAAAGGAGCGACACATGATGCTGATGGCCGTGCTGTCATGCTTTATTTTAGCTTGCTTTGCCCCCTGGGTGCATCGCTTAACAGGACGGCACAGCGGCTGGGCGCTTGCGCTGTTACCGGCAACCTTGTTTGCTTACTTTGCCAGCATGTTGCCGACGGTCAGTCAGGGCGAAAAGTTGCAGTTTAGCTACAACTGGTTCCCGGGACTGAACATTCATCTCAGCTTTCTGGTGGATGGCCTCTCCCTGCTCTTTGCCTTGCTGATCACCGGCATTGGTTTCTTTATTTTGGCCTACGGTGGCCGTTATCTGGAAAAGCACCGGGATCTGGGACGCTTTTTTATCTTTTTACTCGGCTTTATGGGCTCCATGCTGGGCGTGGTGCTGTCCGATAACCTGATCAGCCTGTTCGTGTTCTGGGAGCTGACTACCATCACGTCCTTTATGCTGATTGGCTTTAACCATGAGCAGGAAGAATCGCGCAAAAAAGCCCATCAGGGCCTGATGGTCACGGTGCTGGGCGGCCTGGCTTTAATGACCGGCCTGATTATGTTGGGGCTGGTCGGTGGCAGCTTTGAATTAAGCGAAATTTTAGCCGCCGATGGCCTGACCGAGCATCCGCTGTACCTGCCGATGCTGATCCTGCTGTTGCTCGGCGCCTTTACCAAGTCGGCCCAAACCCCCTTTCATTTTTGGTTACCCAACGCCATGGCAGCCCCGACGCCGGTTTCGGCCTACCTGCACTCGGCTACCATGGTCAAAGCGGGCATCTATTTGTTGGCGCGCCTAAGCCCGGGCTTAGGTGGCACCGAGGTCTGGCTGCTGACCTTGTCTTTCTTTGGCGCTCTGACCATGCTCACCGGCATTTTCCTTGCCAGCCGGGCTACTGGCGTAAAGCGGGTATTGGCTTACTCGACCGTGATGGCATTGGGAACTCTGACCATGCTGCTGGGGCTGGGCACCGAAAAAGCGGCTCTGGCGGCGGTGACCTTCTTGTTGGCCCACGCACTGTACAAAGGTGCGCTCTTTATGGTGGCCGGTATTTTGGACCATTCAGCCGGCGTGAAAGATTTCCAGCAAGCAGGCGGCTTGCGCCACAGCATGCCCAAAACCACAGTGGTGGCGGTGCTGGCATCCTTGTCGCTGGCAGGCATCATCCCGTTGTTTGGCTTTGTTGGCAAAGAGTTGCTGCTCGAGGCGGTGCTGACCGCATCCAGCTGGCACATCGGCCTGACCATTGCCACTGTGGTTGCCAATATACTGGTGGTACTGGTGGCAGCGGTAATGGCACTCAAACCCTGGTTTGGCCCCGCGGTTGAGACGCCCAAAAAGCCACAGGATCCTGATTTTGCGCTGCTGATAGGGCCAGCCGTTTTAGCCAGCTTGGGGCTGTTGTTTGGTCTGATGCCTTTTCTGGCCGACAAAGGCCTGTTGGCAGCAGCGGCAGCAGCGGTCTATGGCCAGCCTATCGAGCTGTACCTAGCGCTGTGGCACGGCATTAACCTGCCGCTGATGCTGAGCTTAACCAGCCTGGCGCTGGGCCTGCTGCTGTTTAAAGTCTGGGATGGCTGGCGTCAGGCCACGGGCTTTATGCAGCGGGCAGAGAAAGTTGGCCCGGAAGTGATTTATGAGCGCCTAATGCTGGGCATGACTCAGTTTGCCGACTGGCAAACCAAAACTCTGCAAAATGGCTATCTGCGCAACTACCTGATCACCACCCTTGGCACCATGATCATCGTCGTCGGCTGGGCCTTGTTACGGGTCAACCAGTTGGAGCTGAATCTCAGCATTCAGGATATCCGGCTGCATGAAGTCGCTGTCATCCTGGTCTTGATTCTGGCGGCTTTAACTGCGGTGCTGGTCCGCTCCTTTCTGGCAGCCGTGGCCATGCTGGGGGCGCTTGGCTTTGGTGTCGCCCTGCTCTACGTTTTCTTCAGCGCGGTCGATGTCGGTATTACCCAGGTGCTGGTAGAAACCATCACGGTACTGCTGCTGGTACTGGTGCTGTACCGTCTGCCCGAGTTCCGCAGCTTGTCGTCGACCGCCAACCGGCTGCGCGATGCTGTCATCGCGGGCATGACCGGCCTGCTGATGACGGTGCTGGTGCTGGTGATCACCGGCGCCCGTCAGTTGGACGGCATCTCCGACTACTTCCTGGAAAACAGTGGGCCGCTCGGTTATGGCCGCAACGTAGTCAATGTCATTTTAGTGGATTTCCGTGCCCTGGATACCCTGGGTGAGCTCTTTGTGCTGGCACTGGTTGCCATCGG
>SKGJ01000008.1 GCA_007117525.1 Alkalimonas sp. | reverse complement strand
CTTGATCAGCTGAAAGGTATCGTCATCGGTAATGCGCACCCGCTTGTGGTAGCTGGCGTCCAAACCAGCCTGCTGCAGTGCCTGATTGATTTGCGGCCTGGCACCATACACCAGCACCATTTTGATACCCAGGCTGTTTAGCAGCGCAATGTCATTGATAATGCTACGAAATCCCGGCTGAGCAATGGCTTCGCCTCCCAGCATCACCACAAAGGTTTTACCGCGATGCGCATTGACATAAGGAGCAGACTGGCGAAAACCAGCGACAAGTTCAGTAGTACGCACCTTGGCAAAATCCTTCATCGGTTGAACACCCAGGCTGATGCAACACCACTGTATGAAAACATCATGACAGCCGGATGAATCAGAGAAGAATAATTATACGAAAAAACAGGATAAATAATCAACAAATATTCATCCAAACTGAAATCATAAATACAAGTTGATATAAATCAGAGCCTTACCAGCACGCCTGTTCACTTCTTACATTTGCCGTGGATTTTTATCTAAAAAGATTGCATTTTCATTCTTTTGCTTCATAATGCGCGCGCAGCTCAAAACCTGAGCACCCAAGCACCGATCAGCCTGCCCTGATCTTGTCTTTTGACCCGGATACGAATGAGGTCAAACATGCAGCACAGCCCCCAAACACCTGTCGATTACCGTGATCTGGTCGCCCGCCATGGCTCTCCGCTGTTGGTGCTGGATGGCGACGCCGTCCGCCAACAATACCGCGCTTTAACTGCAGCCCTGCCTGGCGTCGAGCTGCACTATGCGTTAAAGCCGCTGCCACACCCGGCGGTGGTGGCGATTTTGCAACAAGAAGGCGGCCGTTTCGATCTGGCCACCAATGGCGAAGTCGATCTGGTGCGTGAGCAAGGCGTCAACCCACAGCATTGCATTCACAGCCACCCGATCAAGCGCGACAGCGATATTCGCTATGCGCTGGAGTTTGGCTGCACGGTTTTTGTGGTCGACAACCCGGTGGAGCTGGCCAAATTTGTGCCTTATGCCGACCAGACCCAGTTGCTGCTGCGATTGAGCTTCCCGAACCCGGATACCAAGGTGGATTTGTCGAAAAAATTCGGCTGCCGGCCAGAGCAAGCGCTGGGCTTATTGCAACAAGCCAAGGCGCTGGGCCTGAATGTGATGGGGCTGTCGTTTCATGTTGGCTCTCAGGCGGTATCACCCAAGCGCCATGTTGCAGCCATTGAACAATGCCTGCAAGTGTTTCAACAGGCTGAAGCTGCTGGCTTGCCACTGCACTGGCTGGATATCGGTGGCGGCTTCCCGGTGTCGTACCTGGATGATGTAAGCCCGATTGAGCAGTATTGTGCGCCCATTCGCCAGGCGCTGGCCAAATTCCCGGCTGCGGTGCGGTTGATGGCCGAGCCAGGCCGCTTTATCAGTGCACCGGCGATGACGTCGGTCGCTTCGGTGATGGGTATGGCCGAGCGAGGCGATCAATGCTGGTATTATCTAGATGATGGGGTTTATGGGGCTTACTCAGGCCAGATTTTTGATCACACAATCTACCCACTGGCGGTGCCGTACAACGAGGGCCCAACCGTTAACAGCGTGCTGGCTGGCCCCACCTGCGACAGCATCGATGTGATCCGCGAAAACATCCAGCTACCGCGGCTGGCAGTGGGTGATCTGGTGATTGGCCGCATGATGGGCGCCTACACCTGGGCTTCAGCCACCGAGTTTAACTTCTTTCGCAAAGCCGAGATTTTGGTACTCAATGGGGCTGAGCCTTGCCGCTTGGCGGTAGTCGCCTAATCGCTCTATACATTCAAGCCAGCATCACGCTGGCTTGAGTGCTTATCAAAGGGCTGCAGAGCTCCATCAATCCAAAATAATATGCGGCAAAAACCGCGAGCTGTCTTTGGTGATCAGGCTGTTGTCCTCACGAATGCCAATGCCGGCGGCGCTGTCGCCTACCACCCAGCTGCCGATTAAGGTGTAATTGCCGTCAAAGCTTGGCAAGGGCTGCAGCCCTTGGCGGATAAAGGGTGCGTCCTGATAAGGGCCGGGTTCGCTTAGGCGCTTGCCATCGGCAGTGACCAGCTCAATATTGGCCCCTTCGCGCGAGAACAGCGGCTTGCGCAGCCAGCCTTTCTCCAGCGCACTACCGTTATCAAAATGACTTTCCAGTAAGTTAGGATGGCCGGGGTGTTTTTGCCACAGCAACGGCAAAATGCCTTTATTCGATAACAACAATTTCCACAGCGGTTCCAGCCAGAGAGTCTGGGAGGTTTTTACCTGCTCAGCAAAGGCTTCTTCCAGCAGAAACTCCCAGGGGTAGAGCTTAAACAAGCCGGTAATAGGCTCGCCCTGCAGATCGTAGTACTGACCGTCCAGGCTACCGATGTCTTCCAGCGCAATGTAGCGGCCATCAACGCCGCTTTGAGTGGCGATATCCAGCAGGTAATCGACGGTGCCTTTGTCTTCGATGCTTTCGCGCACGCTGGTAAAATGAAACGGCTGTGGCAGCGCCAGGTTGGCAAAGGCCTGCTCCAGTTTATCCTGCAGTGAATTGAACTGATCGGCACCCGCCGGCAGTTCGCCCCGCATCAATTGGTCTTCCAGCCAGACCCATTGAAAAAAGCCGGTTTCGTACAAGGAGGTCGGGGTATCGTAGTTCAGCTCCAGCAGTTTGGCCGGGCCGCTGCCGTCGTACACCAGATCCATCCGGCCATACAAATGTGGGTCGCCACGGCGCCAGGATTCGGCCAGGGCATCGCGGTAGTCTGCTGGAATAGCCAGTTGATCCAGCTTTTGTTCATCGGCCAGAATATCCGGGATCAAGTCCAGCGCCATCGCATGCAGCTGTTCGGTCACATCCTCCAGATCCTGCTCAATCTGGCGCAGACTGAACTGGTAGTAGGCGCTTTCATCCCAATAGGGCTCACCATCAATGGTGTGAAACTGAAAGCCCAGGCTTTCGGCATAGGCTTGCCAGCCCGGGCGAGGGGTACTTTGCACACGCTTCATGTTAGCTGCCGTAACTGCGCTGACGACGGGCATCGCGGCGCATCGCTTCCTGCCGTGCTGCCGCCTGCTGGCCAAAACCTCCGCGGCGCACCAGCTGTGCCCGTTGCGGCTGCACCGCCGAAGGTCGGACTCGAGCCACCCCCGGCTGACTGGCTACCGCTTGGTTGCTGGCCGTTCGAAAGGTGGAGCGATCATCGCGCGACTTGTACAAAGGCTGAGTCGGCACCGCCGGACGGCTGCCGCCAGCAGCTTGCTGCGTGGGCTGTGCCTGCCCGCCAGCCAGATTGCCGCGGTTGAGCATCTGGCCCGCCATATAGCCCATCATCATTGGCATAAAGAAGCTGCCGCTTTGATGACGCTCGGGCGCGGTCTCACACTGGCCAGCCCCAAAATCGGCCTCGCACTCCAATTGATTCTGATAACGTGGTGCCATCTGAGTATGCATGGCCTGCGCCTGCTCAAACTCGGCCTGACACGCTGCCGGTGGATGATAAAAGGCGGCGCATTCATCCACATCATGGAACACATGCACTTCCTGCTCTTGTTCACCACAGCCAGCCAACAGCAAGGTAGCGGCCGGGGCCATCAGGATTAAAGCGGCTTTTTTACTGCGTTTCATGGCGCCTCCTTAGTAACTCATGCTGGCTGCGTTCAAGATGCCAACAGCGATGGAACAGGCTGCTGAAAAAATGCCAGCCGCCAACTCCCCCTGTCGAATACGATTGGGCAGCTGCTTCAGGGTCAGCTTCACCACAAAGAAGGTCAGCACCTGTACCAAGAGCGCAACCGCACCCCAGATGGCGCAGTCCAATAACGACATGGAATGGGTGATGGCACTGGACAACGGGATGGAAAAACCAATCAAGGCACCACCAAAAGCCACCGCTGCCGCACTGTTGTCGGCCCGAATCAAATCAAACTCATGATGGGGCGTGACCCAGCTGTAAATACGAGCAAAGCAGAGCAGCAACAAGGCTGCCAAGGCAAAATACACCGCAAAATAGGGCACACCGGCCAGTGAGATCCAAACAGTTTCCATGCGAAGGCTCCGGTTTAAGGCAAAAATTGCTGCTGATCCTGACGAAAAATGCCGCTGAAGACAAGCCTTTTAGCCACCAGCTGCATTTAACCGCGTCGGCATCGGCATAAATCGCGTTGCCCTTTACATGCGTCCTTAACTTTATATCATGGCTTTGACACGAACCAATCTCAACACACCACGAATCACAACCACAGGAATCCATTATGACCAAGTCCCTTCTAAGCACGGTCGCTCTGGCTGTCAGCCTGGCCCTGACTGGCTGCAGCGGCGAAGCACCGGTGAACCAGAGCCCCAGCCAGCAACAGCAAGCCCCAACCCTGAGCTCCGGCATTGAGCTGCACAACATGGACACCAGTGTTGCGCCGCAGCAGAACTTCTTCCGCTTCGTCAACGGCAACTGGCTGGAGCGCACTGAAATCCCAGCCGACCGGGCGCGCTGGGGCAGTTTTGACGAGCTGCGAGAAGTGGCCGAGCAGCATGTGCTGGACATCATTCTGGAACTGGCCGAAGGGCAACACGCCCAAAACAGCGATGCACAAAAAATTGCCGATCTGTTTCGTTCATTTCTGGATACAGAAACCATTGAGTCTCTGGGCTTGATGCCGTTGCAGCCAGAACTGGATCGTATCAGTGCCCTGCAAAGCCATGCTGATCTGGCCAAACTTTGGGGGGAATGGCAGCACATTCGCAGTGGCGTGCCGATGGTGCTCTTTGTCGGCCAGGATCAACGCCAATCCGATCAATACATCACCGCTGCAACCCAGTCCGGTTTAGGCATGCCGGATCGCGACTATTACTTGAAAGACGATGAACGTTCGCTGCAAATTTTGCAGGAATACCAAAACCTGATCCAGCGCTTCTGGCAGCTGGCGGGTTGGGAGCAGGGCGAGCAGGCGGCTGAAACCATAGTGGCGATTGAGCGGCAATTGGCCGAAGCGCAGTGGAGCCGCATCCAAAACCGCGATCGCAATGCCACCTACAACAAAATGACCCCGGCAGAGCTGACAGAAAGCGCCCCCGGCTTTGACTGGGCCAGCATGCTCACGGCGGCGCAATTGGCAGACATCGATGCACTGGTGATCCGCCAGCCCAGCTACTTCACCGATTTCGCGGCTTTGCAGCAGCAGATCCCGCTGAGTGATTGGCAGGATTACCTGCGGTTTCACTTGCTGCGAAGCAGTGCCTCCATGCTGCCATCGGCCTTTGATGACGCCAGCTTCGACTTTTTTGGCCGGGTCTTGAGTGGCCAGCAAGAGCAGCGCAGCCGGGAAAAACGTGCCGTCCAGACCACCGAGCAAATGCTGGGCTTTTTGGTGGGTCAAAAGTATGTCGAACGTCACTTTCAACCCGAAGCCAAGGCGCGAATGGATGAAATGGTGCAAAACTTTATGGTGGCGTTCAGCCAGGCCATCGATGAACTGGAGTGGATGAGCGATGCCACCAAGGCGGAAGCTCAGGCCAAGCTGGCCAGCTTTAATACCAAAATTGGCTACCCGGATGTCTGGCGCGATTACGATTGCGTCACCATTGCCGCCAATGATCTGCTGGGCAACGCCCGGCGCAGCGCCCAGTGCGAGTACGAGCGGATGATTGGTCGCTTAGGCCAGCCGGTCAACCGGGACGAGTGGGGCATGACACCGCAAACCGTCAACGCTTACTACAGTTCGACCATGAATGAAATCGTCTTTCCGGCCGCCATTTTGCAGCCGCCATTCTTTGATGTGAACGCCGACGATGCGCTGAACTATGGTGCCATTGGTGCCGTCATTGGCCACGAAATTACCCACGGCTTTGATGATCAGGGCCGCCGCTCCGATGGCGAGGGCAACCTGCGTGACTGGTGGACTGAAGAAGATGAGCGTCAATTCCGCGAACGGGCGCAGCTGATGATTGATCAGTTCAATGCCTTTAACCCGATTGACGATTTGCATCTGCAAGGAGCACTGGGGCTGGGTGAAAACATCGCCGATCTGGGTGGCTTAACCGTTGGTTACCGCGCTTACCAAAACTCACTGCAGGGCCAGCCAGCCCCGGTGATTGATGGCTTTACCGGCTCGCAGCGTTTCTTTATTGGCTGGGGCCAGATCTGGCGTATTAAGTTCCGTGATGAAGCCCTGCGTCAGCAAGTGATCACCGG
>SKGJ01000291.1 GCA_007117525.1 Alkalimonas sp. | reverse complement strand
GGTCCCAACTACCTGAACCGTCTGGTCAAAGAAAAAGCATCGCCGGACAACATTCAGATGACCAGCCTGACGCCGGATGAGCTGGACTTGCACCACAGCCCGGAGGCCGATCAACAAGTCGCCGAGCTGATGGCCAACTCGCTGCGGGATGAAAAAGTCTGGCGGGCCACCCCGCTGAATGACCGGCTGTCAGCCATGCGCCAATTGCTGGCCAAAATCGCCACCGTCGACATCATCGACGAGCTGGCCGATGATCTGGCGCAAACCCTGGCCGATGCCCGGGCGCAATTGATTCGGGTTGAAAAAACCATGCGCAAACACATCACCTTGCCGGGGCCAACGGGCGAGTCCAACACCCTGCACCTGGAGCCGCGCGGCTGTGTGGTCTGCTACGCCGATAAAAGCACGTCCTTTAATTTCTGGGCCATTTCCATCATCACTGCGCTGGCAGCGGGCAATACGGTGATTACCGTGGCATCAGAGCTTTTTTACGACGAAGCGCTGGCGTTTCGTGATAAGTTTATCGCGACTGGCGTTGCCCCTGGCGTGCTGCAAGTCGCCCGGCCCAATCAGTTGCAAGCCATTCTGGAGCATCCGCACCTGGCCGGTGCTGTGGTGGCGGCGCATTCATCGCGTCTGGGTTACTTTAGCCAGCAACTGGCCGAGCGCAAGGGAGCCATTTTGCCGGTGATTACAGCCGAGTATTACGACACCCTGTTAAAGCGGCTGGTGACTGAAAAAACCATCAGCATTGACACCACAGCGTCCGGTGGCAACACCTCCCTGATGACCCTGGCTGAAGATGATGAGTAATCGCTGCCACTAAAGCCCTGTTTTATGCGGCCAGTGACCTGCTGGCTGCATCGCTTTTACCTCGGGTTATCCTGTATGCTAACCAAATCACAATAACAAACACCAAGGAGCCTCGTTTAATGAAGCATGCTTTCCCGCTGCTGACTGCAGCCCTACTTACCGCCTGTGGTGGCCAGCCCCCAGCCACAGAAGTCAGCCAACAAGCCCAGCCGGGCCATCAGCTGACCTACCCGATTACCCGAACCAGCGATGTGGTCGATAGCTATTTTGGCCGTGAGATTGCCGATCCCTACCGCTGGCTGGAAGATGATCGCAGCGAAGAAACCGCAGCCTGGGTCCAGGCGCAAAATGAACTGACCTTCTCATTTTTGGAGCAGATCCCATACCGGGACACCATTCGCACCCGGCTGCAAGAGGCCTGGAATTTCGAGCGTCTAGGTGCCCCTTTTACCGAAGGGGACTACAGCTATTTCTTCCGTAACGATGGTTTGCAAAACCAGTTTGTGCTGTACCGGCAACGCGGTGATAGCGAGCCGGAAGTCTTTTTGGATCCCAACACTTTCAGTGCCGATGGCACCACTTCGCTGGCAACCATCCGCTTTTCCCGTGATGGCAGCCTGGCAGCCTATGCCATTTCCGAAGGGGGGAGCGACTGGCGTAAAATTATTGTCATTGATACCGAAACCGGTGAGCAGATCGGCGATGTGCTGACCGATATCAAATTCAGCGGCATCAGCTGGCTGGGCAACGAAGGCTTCTTCTATTCCAGTTACGACAAACCAGACGGCAGCGCCTTATCGGCCATGACCGACCAACACAAACTGTACTACCACAAGCTAGGCACCCCTCAGTCCGAGGATCGTGTCGTCTTTGGTGCCAAACCCGGCGAAGAGCACCGCTATGTTGGCGCTGCTGTCACGGAGGATGATCGTTACTTGCTGGTATCGGCGGCGGTATCCACCTCGGGCAACAAGCTGTTTATCAAAGATTTGACGCAAGCGGACGCTGGCTTTACCGCCATAGTCGACAGCACAGCGCACGATGTGAATTTCTTAACGTCCGAAGGCGACACCCTGTTTCTGGTGACCAACCGCGATGCCCCCAACCGCCGGGTGGTGGTTGCCAATGCGGCCAAGCCACAGCCGGAGCATTGGCAGGATCTGATCCCGGAAACCGAGCATGTACTGCGTGCCAGCACCGGCGCAGGCTTTTTGTTTGCCAACTACATTGTCGATGCAGTGGCCAAGGTTAAGCAGTTTGATAAAGAAGGCCAACTGGTTCGTCAAATCGAGCTGCCAGGTGTTGGCAGTGCCGGCGGCTTCAGTGGCAAAGCCGATGCAGAGCATCTCTATTTCAGTTTTACCAATTACATTACTCCGGGCAGCATCTATCAATTGGATCCAATGACCGGCGAAACCGAACTCTATAATCAGCCTGAGACCGGTTTCGACCCAGCCAACTACACCTCTGAGCAGGTGTTCTACACCTCGAAAGATGGCACCCAGATCCCAATGATCATCAGCTACCGCAGCGATATTGAGCTGGACGGCAGCAACCCAACCATTCTGTATGGTTACGGTGGCTTCAACGTCAGCTTAACGCCATCCTTTAGTGTATCCAATGCGCTCTGGATGGACATGGGTGGCATCTATGCTGTGGCCAATATCCGCGGTGGTGGTGAGTACGGTAAAGC
Source organism: Alkalimonas sp. (assembly GCA_007117525.1). Lineage (GTDB taxonomy): Bacteria > Pseudomonadota > Gammaproteobacteria > Enterobacterales > Alteromonadaceae > Alkalimonas > Alkalimonas delamerensis. Next base: position 3,716 of record SKGJ01000291.1, on the reverse strand, counting down.
CTGGCACGACGCCGGCCGGCAGAAAAACCGCCAGAATGTGTTCGACGATTTTATTGCCGCCGCCGAATACCTGATTGAGCACAACTACACCCACAGCAATAAACTCGCCATTCGTGGCGGCTCCAATGGTGGTTTGCTGGTGGCTGCTGTCTCTACCCAGCGTCCTGATCTGTTCCGGGCGGCCATTCCAGCGGTCGGGGTGCTGGACATGCTGCGCTACCATACCTTCACGGCAGGTGCTGGCTGGGCTTACGATTACGGCACCGCCGATCAAAGCGAAGCCATGTTTGAGTACTTGCTTGACTATTCACCGGTGCACAATGTTCGAGAAGGCGTCAACCACCCGGCCACTTTGGTCACCACGGCCGATCACGACGACCGTGTGGTCCCGGCGCACTCTTTCAAGTACGTGGCAGAGCTGCAGGCCAAAGATGGTGGCGCGCATCCTCAGCTGATCCGCATTGATGTCAACGCCGGTCATGGTGCCGGCATGCCGGTGTCGATGATCATTGATCAGGCCGCCGACGTCTTTGCCTTTATCCTGCACACCATGGGTTACCAGGAGCTGCCACGGCAGTAACAGATAGCAAGGCTGACTCAACACAAACGGCGTCTTCGGACGCCGTTTTTAATTTAGATGCGATGCTAACCAGTCGGTTAAAGCGTCAACAGGCATCGGCCTGGCAATGCCGTATCCCTGACCATAGCGGTAGCCAATTTCAAGCAATTTTGCGATATGGGCTGGGGTTTCGACGCCTTCGGCAATGGTATTAAGCGAAAAGCTGGTTGCAAGCAAGCCAACCCCTTGCAAAATAGCCAAATCCTCGGGATCGGTTAAAATATCACGGACAAAGCTTTGATCCAGCTTCAAGGTGCTCATGGGTAGACGCTTTAAGTAGCTTAGAGAAGAGTAACCGGTACCAAAATCATCCAACGAAAATGATACCCCAAGCCGAGTACAGGCCAGCATGGTTTGCGAGGCATGCTGAAAATCATGCAGAGCACTGGTTTCGACAATTTCAAGCTCAAGTAATTTGAGCGGAACATCAGGAAACTCGGCAGCTAGCATCTCCAGCCTTTCAGCAAAGTCGACTTGCTGCAAGTGATTGGCCGCAATATTCACCGATATCGGCAGCTCAATTCCCTGCTGCTGCCAGGCAGCCAACTGCAGAAAAGCTTGCCGCAACACCCATTGCCCGACTTTAATGCCCAAAGCATGCTGCTCAATAATGGGTAAAAAGCTGGCGGGAGCTAACAAGCCCTGCTCAGGGTGCTGCCAACGGATCAGCGCTTCAACCCCTATACACTGCTCGGTCTGTAAATCCGTTTTGGGCTGAAAAAACAACACAAACTGCTGCTCCTCTAAGCCCAACTCTATGGCCTGCAAACGTTGATGCATGTCTCTGGCATGCAAATCGGCCACGATATCAAAATAATGAATGCAATTTTTACCGGCTTGCTTGGCCAAATACATGGCTTGATCGGCTTGTCGCAGCAACTGTTCAGATTCAACTGCAGGTTGCTGCGGATAAACGCTCACCCCAATACTGGCCGATAGCTGGCTGCAAATGCTGTCGACCTGGACCGGATAGGCTAAGGCAGCCAAGACGTCTTGCAGCACAGCATCGGCGTCCTCCACCTGCGTTAAACCAGGCAGCATCAGCACAAACTCATCGCCACTGAGTCGCGATAGCCAGTTGCGTTCAGACAACCGATGCTGCAAGCGCCGGCTTAAAGCGACCAACACCTGGTCGCCATATGGGTGACCGTATTGATCGTTGACGGTCTTAAAGCCATCCAGGTCGATAAAGGCAACAACCAGGAACTGTTGTCCAGACTCAGCCTGCTGCATCGCCTGTTGCAATTTTTCGGCAAACAAAAACCGATTGGGCAACCCAGTCAAGGGATCAAAATGCGCCAACTGCTGTAAATGTTGTTTGACTTGCTGGCGATTTTTTTCCAGCTGAGCCAGCCGATGCTGGGTGTGGCTAAGCCAGCCCACCACAGTATCCACCTGCTGCTCAGGCATCTCTGTTGGCTCAGAAAAACGGCCTTGTCCCAATTGCTCGATACGCCGGTACAAATCGCCGATTGAAGTACCTAAAATCGCCGACTCCAACTGCTTAAAACGCCACAACAGCCACAGCAACATCATGCCAAGCACGATAAACAACAGCAACATGAGTCTTGCCTGGCGCTCAGCTTTATGAACTGCAGCATCTGTTCGTTGCCGCATTTGACTGTACAACTGATCGATTGGCTGCATAATGCCTGCTTTGGCTTGATGGTACTCTGGGCCGTGCAGCATGGCTAAGGCCTGCTCTCGTAACTCAGGGTCGCCCGTTTCTACCAAGCGCATCGCCTTCTCTTCGAGCAGAACCAGCTCATCAGACGCATCCTTAGCTGCAACCAATTGTGAAAGCTCATACTCGGTAAAACCTGCTGCGCGCATCAGATCCAACAGCGCTATGGCGGTTTCGGGTGGGCGCGGCCGATTGCCGGCCTCATCCACCAGGTCCCAGTAGATATGATGGTAATCGATAGGCCTGGCCATTTCGCCATCACGGATGGCCAAAATTTCATCAAAGTATTGTCGGTAGCGTTCGTCACCAGTTACTGCATAGGTACGTACCATACGGGTTAAATCATCGGAAGATTGACGAAGCTCGTCGGCCAGCAGGAAGGATTGCAAACGTTGATGATGAGCGCGCTCGATGTCTCGGCCTGCATTAACATAGAGCCAAAAACTAATGACAAACAAAATGAAAACCAGCAAGGTCCACAGCAACCGGGAATCCAGCTGGTTCAACAAAGGTGCTTTTGGCCGCACTAGTTACCTCACCAACCTGAAGTGAACGAAGGAATTTATTGATGATAGTACCACAGTAGTCAACAGATAGATCAGCTTAGCAATACTTTAAACCCCAGCCAAAGCTTGATCGGCACCCTGGTTTGCGGCATGCTCCGCAGCCATTACAAACGGAGCATCCTTATGGCCTACCTTTGGGCAATCACGGCTCTTTGGGCCTTTTCTTTTTCATTAATTGGTGTCTATCTGGCCGGTCAGGTCGACAGCTACTTTGCCGTCCTTAGCCGGGTGCTGTTGGCTGCGCTGGTGTTTTTGCCCTGGCTGCTGCGTCACCCACTACCCGCTCGTTTGGCGCTGCAACTGATGGCAATAGGCGCCATTCAACTGGGCCTGATGTATCTGTTTTACTACCAGTCATTTTTGCTGCTGACCGTACCTGAGGTGCTGATTTTTACCATCTTTACCCCAGTCTACATCACGCTGCTGCACGATCTGCTGGCCCGGCGCTTTCATCGCCGTTATCTGCTCTGTGCTCTGCTGGCGGTGCTGGGTGCTGCTTTGATGCGATGGGATCAGCTCAGTGGCGACTTTTGGCTTGGCTTTTTGGTGGTGCAAGGAGCCAACCTCTGCTTTGCCAGCGGCCAGGTGCTCTACAAATACCTGCTTGCGCACTGGCCAGAGCCCGAGCCACCGCGGCAACACTGCATCTTTGGTTGGTTTTTTGTCGGCGCGCTCGTGGTCGCGCTGCCGAGCTGGTGGCTGCTGGGTGGCCCACAGTACCCGACTCAGCCGCTGCAATGGGGGATCTTGCTCTGGCTCGGCCTGGTTGCTTCCGGCCTGGGGTATTACCTGTGGAATCTGGGGGCAACCCAGGTCAGTAGCGGCCAACTGGCCACCATGAACAACG
>SKGJ01000103.1 GCA_007117525.1 Alkalimonas sp. | reverse complement strand
GGCGACCTGGTGATTCTGACCCATGGCGATCAGATGGAAACCATTGGCGCGTCCAATACCTGCAAAATTGTTCAGGTTAAATAGCCGTCCTAGGGTCAAAACACCCTAAGCGCCTTCAATTTAAAAAGCCATCTTCGACCTTCAGGTGGCTTTTTTTATGCTGCGATGGAAGTACTGACGCCAAAGCGGTGATAAGGCGGTGATCATCGATCCCGTCACCACCAGACAAGCGCCCAGAATGGCCCAGCCATTCAGTGGCTCCGGGCTTAGCCAGTCGGGTTGAAGTGCATGCAGCCCTTTGGCAACCAGAATGGTCACCAGAGGCGTTATCGCCAGTACGGCACTGACTTTGTAGGCTTCCCAGTGGTGCAATGCTTCGGCAAAAGCGCCGTAGGCAACCACGGTATTGATGCAACAGAACAGCAAAAACAGCCAGTGCCAGAGCGAGAGATGCCACAGCGGCTGCAAATCGGACAAGGGCATAAACACCAAAGCACCGGCGCAGTAAATTAACACCATGATTTGTTGTGAGCTGTAATGCACCAACAATTGCTTTTGTGCCAACGCATAGGCCGCCCAGGTCACTGCGGCCCCGATAATCAACAGCAGCCCCCAGCTTTCTTCACTGACGCTGGTAAGCAAGGTAACAAGGCGCTCATTAAAAAACAGCAGCAGGCCAATCAGCAGCACCAGGGCGCCGACTTTTTGCCACAACTGCAAGCGCTCTTTAAAGAGCCACACGCCGCCCAGCATCATCAGAAAAGGCGCCAGTTGGATCAACAGCTGGCCGGTTTCAGCAGTCAAGTAGTTCAGGCCCGACATGTACATCAGGTAGTTGGCCAGTAAGCCAGCAATGGCGATGAGCAGCAGCAGGATCCCCTGCCGGCTTAACAAGGACAATCGGGGCCACTGCCCCTGAGCCTGCAACCATAGCCCTACCAGCAGAGCCGCCACTAAAAAGCGGACGCCGGTCAGGGTGCTGGCGGTCAGAAAATCCAGCAAGACTTTCAATACAATGGGCAAAACGCCCCACAACACGGCGGTGGTCAAGGCCAGGCTAAAACCCAGCAAAGCACGGCCAGAGACCTGATGCATATCAGCAACCTGTTTTAGGTAAATATACCTAAGCAACCTCAAGATGCGAGTTTCAGAAGTCACTTAGGTATAAACCCAACCATTGTCGCTGATTGCAGAGAAAATGTCGCTTAATTTCAGTAAAGTGTAGCTTTAATGCGACTTGCGGCAGATCAAGCCAGCAAGGTTTGCTTTTGCTATACTGCCTGCATGAACGAGACATCAGGAGTTAGCATGAGCAGCATTCGTCGTATTGGGATCCTCACCTCAGGAGGCGATGCGCCTGGTATGAACGCCTGCATCCGCTCCATCGTGCTGACAGCCGCCGCCCATCAGATTGACGTCATCGGTTTCTCGCATGGCTACAACGGCCTGATTGAGGGGGAATACCGCACCTTATTGCCCTACCATGTGCAACACATCATTCATCTGGGAGGCACCATTTTAAAAAGTGCTCGTTGCCCCGCCATGCATACGGAGCAAGGCCCCAAAGCGGCAGCACAAACCTTGCAGCAACTGCAACTCGATGCCTTGTTGGTTATTGGGGGGGATGGCAGTTTTAAAGGGGCTCTGGCCATTGCCCAGCATTACTCCGGGCAAATCCTGGGCTTGCCCGGTACCATTGATAACGATGTCGATGGTACCGACGCCACCATCGGCTACGCCACCGCCATAGATACAGCCTTGGATGCCATTGATAAAATTCGCGATACCGCCGACGCCTTTGAGCGCATTTTCCTGGTGGAGTTAATGGGTCGGCACAGCGGTTTTATCGCACTGTCGGCTGGCATTGCCAGTGGTGCCGAGCAAATTATCTGCCCGGAGCTGGGACGACTGACCCCGGACGATCTTGAGCGAGTGACTCGCCCGATTCAAAATGCCCAGCTGGTGAAAGGCAAAAGCAGCTACATCATGGTGGTGGCCGAACATTGCTATCCCGGTGGCAGCACGGCTTTGGCCGAAGCCATCACCAAAGCCATTGGCATTGAATGCCGGGCTTGTGTACTGGGCCATATCCAACGTGGTGGTTCACCGATTGGCGCCGATCGCATTCTGGCAACCAAGCTGGGAGCCTATGCAGTGGAGCAACTGTTAAAAGGAGCGCACTTGATGATGGCCGGTGAAGTCAACCACACCGCTTCTCTGTACCCGCTGCAAGCCAGTGGTGAAGGAAAAAAACGCATCGACCCTTACCTGCTGCGCTGGCAACAACAGGTTGCCAGCGATTGAAGGTGGAGCTTGGAGAACAGGCCTAGGCACCTTTGAAGACTTGTTTCACTCTGTCTTTGTAACTGCGGCTCACTTTCACCGTTTGCTGGTTGCTCAGCACCAGTTGATGCTCGCCATTGGGCAGCATCTGCAGCTTGACAATGGTATTGACATTGACAATGGCAGAGCGATGCACCCGCACAAACAAGCGGGGATCCAGTTCCTGCTCCAGTTCTTTCATGGTTTTGCGCAGAATGTGAGTCTGGCCATCCCGGGTATGAATGCACATGTAATCGCCAGCCGCATCCACCCAGTGAATGTCCACCACCATCACCCGGGTAATTTCGCCACTGTCTTTGATGCTAATGGCTTCAGGGTAGCGGGAGTCGACCACAGGCTCTTCATTGCTAAGTCGCTCCAGGATGGTTTCAGCATCATCCCCGGTTAAGCGAGATACCACCTGTGCCAATTGCGACTTATGCTTTTGCACATCCTTGCTTTCAAAGGCCTTGATGGCTTTGTCGATGGCCAGCCTCAGCCGCTCAGCTTCAACCGGTTTCAGCACATAATCGATGGCATTCACATCAAAAGCTGCCAACGCATAGTGATCGTAGGCGGTGACAAAAATAACGTAGGGCATTGGCAGCTGTTGCTGCTGCAACTGCTCCAGAACAGCGAAACCATCCATGCCCGGCATTTCCACATCCAGAAAGACCAGATCGGGCTGGTGCTGAGCAATGGCGTCCAGTGCTTCTTTGCCATTGCCACATTCGGCTACCACCTTGAGTGAGGGATACTCATTGAGCCGGTACAACATCCCCTTGCGCGCAAGAGGCTCATCATCAACCACCACCACATTCAGCATTGTTCAGGATCCCGCTGTTTCAAGTTCATAAGGAATTCGGATATTCACTCTCAGCCCTTGCGGCTCATTGTGGGTCAGCACCAGTGAAAAATTATGATCGTACAAAGCCGCCAAACGCTCCCGAGTGTTGACCAGGCCTACGCCACTGTGCTCGGACTTTGGCAGGCCTCTGTCCAGCGGCACACCTGGCCCATCATCCGCAACTTCCAATAAAAGGTCGTGACCAAATTTTTTGGCCGAAATCGCAATGGTGCCGCCCTCAACTCGGTTGGCAACCGCATACTTTATGGCATTTTCAATCAGAGGTTGCAAGATTAAGCTGGGCACCAGCGCCTGACAGGCATCATCCCCGACTTCAAAGCTTACTTTCAGCCGCTCGGAAAAGCGCACCTTTTCGATTTCAAGGTACAATCGGGCAGCACTGATTTCTTGCTGCAGTGGTACCTTTTTAATTGGATCCTTGTACAGGGAATAGCGCAAAAAGTCACTGAGCCGGGTCACCATTTTCTCAGCCGTATCGTTTTCCCGTGTCAGTACCAGAGTGGCGATCGCGTTCAGGGTGTTGAACAGAAAGTGCGGGTTCAGCTGGTAGCGCAGCATTTTTAACTGGGCTTCGTGTGCTCTGTTGGTCGCAGTTAACAGCTTTTGCTTTTCACGTTGCAGGGTCTGGTAGTATTTAATACCGAAGTAGAGCCCGCTCCAGCTCAGAATCACATAAAAAGATACCGGCGCGTGTCTCAGATAAATTTGCATCCAGCTCCAGCTTTTGGGGGTAAAGCCATGCCGGTAAATTTCCCAGTAGGAATGATTTTTAAAAATAGTCCAGATCACGGCCACCAGGGTGGCCAATATCAGTACCGTGATGATCATTTTCAGCGGGTGCCAATGCCAGGCGCGTTGATAGACGTAGCGCAGCGGTATGGTCAACAGCCAGCCAACAAACGCATCCAGCATCACCACCCAGAGATAGGCATCGCGCATTTCCTGCACCAAAGAGCCAAGGTAATGCACCACCGCAAAGCCAATCCAGCCAAGGGTGTGAAGCAGCCAGAACTGCAGATGTTTTTTGTCGTCAATATTGCGCAGCAAAGCACGATCCCCAGGGCCTTTGGTAAGGACTATTATACCCAATCAGACCACCACTGCGGACCGGTTAAACCTGATTCTTGCTTCATTAGTCGCATCAGCCTTGATACCGGATGCCCAAACGCTGCAATACAAAGCTCAGCAGCCAGGCCGGGCCTATCAGCAAAAAGAAAATATCCTGAAAAAAAGAAGGTTTTTTGCCTTCAATCCGATGGCCAATAAACTGCAGCAGCCACATCAGCACAAAAAGCGCTAAACTGGTCAGCCACAGTGGCGTGGTCAAGGCTTGCTCATGCCAGCGCAGCAGCGTGAACACCAGCGCGGTAAACAAAGTCATGCCAGCCCCAAGGGCAAAGGACAAGCGAAAATAGAACACCAGCACCGGCAAGGCTATCAACATGGACCAATTGATGTCGTTGGCACTAAAACCAGCCAACGGCATCGGCAGGGACCACAGCAAGCCAAACACAGTGGCATAAATGACGGGCACTGCCAGCCAGTGAATGGCTTTATTGACCGGGTGTTGGTGACTAACCGCGTAGTCGTCAAACCATTGCTGTGCTGTTTTCATAGGACCACCTGTTAGAAACGACTGGCCCTACCAGACTAATCCGATTGTTAACAAAGTCAAGTTATTCAGCCAGCCCCGCCAGCACCGGGATGGGTTTGCGATCAGGCCCTAAAGCGACAAAGGTAAAGCTGCCGGAAATGGCTTTGTGCTGATCGTCCTGATACATGTGCTCCAGAAAAATATCCACATGCACCCGAATGCTGGTGCGACCAACATGATCGACCTTGGCCACCAACTCAATCAAACTGCCGGCCGGAATGGCTTCTTTAAAATCGACCCGGTCGGACGATACCGTCACCAGAGGTTTGCGGCAAAAACGGGTGGCAGCGATAAAGGCCGCTTCATCCATCCAGGCCAGGGCCTCGCCACCAAACAAGGTGTTGTGGTGGTTGGTTCGGCCGGGGAACACGGTTTTAGTAACCCGGGTTAATGCATGCTGCATGCGTTTGGCAATGAGGGCGTCTTGGTTTTCTGTGCTCATCAGTGGCTGCTCGGTTTTGGACTGCGGGCGCGCATTGTATACCCAAGTGACCTCAAGATGCGAGTTTCAGAGCCTTTGCGCGCTTTCAATGCAATGGTGTGGCCCGCAGTTGTCGCTGGTTACCGCATTGAGCTTAGCATCGGGCCAAGTGGCTGGCCACCTACCAGGTGCAGATGAATGTGATACACCTCCTGACCACCATGCTGGTTGCAGTTCATAATCAGCCGGTAGCCATCCTCGGCAATGCCTTCGGCTGCCGCCAGTTTGCGCGCTACGGTGAACAGTCGGCCCAGGGCAGCTTCGTGGACAGGCTCAACATCGTTGACGGTTGGGATTAACTGATTGGGAATGATCAGAATATGGCTGGGGGCTCTGGGGTGGATATCGCGAAATGCAGTCACCAGGTCATCCTGATAGAGAATATCGGCTGGGATTTCCTTTCGGACAATTTTACTGAAAATGGTTTCTTCCGCCATGTGAGATCCTTGTCGTGTTACAATCGTCAAACAGAGTCTGTAGGAGAATTCAGTATATATGAAGGCCTTGATTCAATACCAGCTCCGTTGTGTCGATATTGCCGCTCACCTGATTGAGGTTGAGCTGCAAGTTCGTCCCCGTCAGGATGCCCCCTTGCAGTTGCAATTGCCCGCCTGGATCCCAGGCAGTTACATGATCCGTGACTTTGCCCGCAACATCGTCTGGCTGAACGCTTATGACGCACAGGGCGTGCTGAGCGCGGTAAAAACCGACAAGCAAAGCTGGCAACTTGTCCACCGCGGTGAACCGGTGACGGTGCGTTACCAGATTTATGCTTTTGATCGCTCGGTGCGGGCGGCCTATCTGGACGATGAAGTCGCCATTCTAAACCCGGCCTGCCTCTGCCTTTCGGTCGCAGGTTTTGAGTCCGAGCCGCACCAGTTGGAGGTGCTAAAGCCCACCGAGGCATGGGCCAAAGACTGGCGGCTGGCTACAGCCTTGCCGGCCATGGCCG
>SKGJ01000043.1 GCA_007117525.1 Alkalimonas sp. | reverse complement strand
CTCCCGGGCATAGGCTGACTGCTGCATTCGCAGCCAATAATCGGCAGCCAGCTCATGTGCCAGCGCAGTATGCTGGGTAAAGCCCTGTGCCTGGCTAAGCTCAATAGCTTGTTGGTACAGCTGCCAGGCGTCGATAGCACCGGTCAGGCAGGCTTGCTCGGCCTGAAGCAGTCGCAATTTATGCAGGTGATTGCTCGGGCAGTTGTTGGCCCAATCGCTTAGCTTGTCAATCGCACTGTGCAGTTGTTGCTCAAGCTGATTTTTCTTATCTGGAGTTAAGCCCTGTTGGTGCAGATAGCGGGCGGCTGTCAGCCCCTGGAAAAAGTAAAACTCAGTTTGGTGGTACAGGGCCAGAGCCACGTCGGCTAAAGGGGCGGCGGCTTGCAGATGCTGTTGTTCGTCACCGCTTCGCATGATGAAGGCTTGCATCAATTTTAGGCAGTGGTAACAAAACAATAAGGTTTTATTCTGTGGTTGCTCAAGTTCGCTTAACTGGGTGGACTCAGAAAAGTCCGTTCCTTCCAACAAAGTGGCCTGAGCAGGGGTATCTTGCATGCTTAGCGTAAACTGTTGCCAGAGCTGACAAAACTGCAGGTTGTAGGGGAACTGTTTCTCGCTTAAAAACTGAATGCTTTGTTCACCAAACAGCTGCACCTGAGCCAGTGGCTCCCCACTTAATACCCGGTAAAAGCTGCCAAAGAGCACGGCATGAGCGGCGTATTCAAGTTGTCCATCCTGCAAGCCTAAATGGTGGCTCTGCTCTAACGCTTGCAGTGACTGCTGGAGCGGCGCTCTCCAGGGTAAAACAGCAGCGGCACGTTGGAATTGCAGCTGAGCACGATACTTCTTGTCAAAACCTGCATCGACTTGCACGGCCAGATCGGCAAACTCCAGGGCTTCACTGTATTGACCAAAGATAGCAATCAGGTGCATGGCGTGTCCGAGGTAGCCTAGCGCAGAGGCACTGCTGTGGCCATGCTTCAGCGTGAGAGTGAGCAGATGATAGCTCACCGTCATGTAATGCAGTGGGCTGATGATGTATGCCACGGTAAACAACATACCGAGAATTTCCATCATTTGCAGTTGCAAAGGGTCCTGGGCTTTTTGTTGTTGCAGCAATTGCCCGATGGTATCCCGTTGATACAGTTGCAACACGCCAGGGTAGAGCGCTACCATTTCTGGCTGAGCAACGATATCAATGCCAAGTGGTTTGAGTTGTTGCTGAGCAAGCTCGTAGGCTTCGGTCAGTTGATTCCTGGCAAAATGAATCAAAATCTGTTGCTGACAGCTGCGTAAACGCTGCAGCGGATCCGAGCTCAGACTATTTAACTCTTCACAACAGTGCCAGGCAAGGGCGTACTGCTGTGTCAGATAAGCACTTTGTGCCAGGCCAAGCAAAAGCTCCGCCAATAGTGGGTGCTTGTTGTGCTCGCTGAGCAGATCACAGCCTTGTTGGAAAAAGCGCTGGGCGTTGAAGTACGCATTGCTGCTGAGTGCTTTACGGCCCGCGGTTAAATTAAGCTCTGCCAGGTGTTCGGCAGCAATGTGCTGCAAACTCAGTGGTAAGGCTAAATTAAAATGGTGCAGGTAAGTCAGGACTTCGCTGTGCTGCTCGTTGGCGCTTAATCGGCTGAAATAATGCAGTGCGATTTGCAAGTGCAATGCTAATCGTTCATCCGGGCTGACCAGCTGTAAAGCCGCTTGTTGCAGGCGGTCATGAGCAAAACGCACCGCGTCCAGTTGCTGGCCATCGCTGGTGGTATAAGCAATCAGGATGCCGCTGTTGATGGCTTCGGCCAGTTGCTGTTCGAGCTCTGGCGGTGATAGCTTCGCCAACTGTGCCAGCAGCTGGAAACTGACCCGCTCGCCCAAAATGGCCAACCATTGAAACAGCTGTTGAGTACGGCTGGGGAAACGATGCAAGCGATCAGCTGTGATGCTGGCATGGTTGTCGCTGATACTGAGCTCGGCGATAGCCTTTTGATCCCACTGCCAGCTTCCATCGAGCTGCAATTGCAACAACTTGCTCTGGTAAAGCTTTTGCATTAGTTGCTTCAGGTAAAATGGATTGCCACTGGTTTTTTGCAGCAGCAATTCAGCCAGCGGCTCGAAGGTATCGGCGCTGCCATGCAAGGTGTCGGCAACAAACTGCAAGGTAGCCCGGCTTGATAGCGGCTTTAAATCCAGCTGTTGTTGCTGGATTCGACTTTGCTGGAATTGCTTCAGGGTAAAATGCAGTGGATGCTGATCATCAATTTCATGGTCGCGATAACTGATCAGCAGCAACAAGCGAATGTCAGGTGCTATGTCTGCCAGCTGCTCCAGCCAACGCAGTGTGGCCCGATCGGCCCACTGCACATCATCCAGAAACAGCACCAGACTGTAGTTTGCCTCACTGATGGCGTGCAAAAGTCGGAGCATTAACTGATCAAAGCGGGCCAGCTCGGATGCCGCTGCGAGCGAAGATGGCTCTTTCATTGGCTGATTGTTGCTAGCCAGCAACGACTTCCATTCCGGTACCAGCTCCCACAACAAAGCGCCATCATCGCCCGCTGCTTGTTGCAGCCGTTGTTGCCAGTCTGCCAGGGCTTTAGCTGGTTCTTGCAAGATGGCTTCTGCCAGTTGACCAAGAGCAGAGGTCAGCGCTGAGAAAAAACGATTTTTAAGGTACTGATCGTGTTTGCCTTGTACGAAAAAAGTGGGGTGCCCTAAGGTTGCTGGTGGCAGCTGCTCGATCAGGCTGGTTTTGCCTGAGCCAGAATAACCTCGGACCAGCACCAACTGACTGCGGTTATCGCGAGCCCTCTGATAAGCATCAATCAGTTTTTCAACATCCTGCTCGCGTTCATAAAGTCGCTCGGGAAAAGGCAAAGTCTGCATACCGGAAAAAAGCGCTGGTACAAAAGGCTCTGCGCTTACTGGTTGTTCACAGCGCCTGAGGTCACACAGCACGGCATCAATTGATTGATAACGGGCATTGGGATCTTTTTGCAGTAAGGCATCAATGATACAGGCCAGTCTGCTATCGAGCTCGGCTAATAGTTCGATTAATGGTTGCGGTGTTTTGGCAATATGGGCATGGATCAGTGCCAGCGGCTCTTGCTGCAAAAACGGAAAGTCACCGGCTAAAATGGCATAGCTGAGGACACCCAGTGCATAAAGATCGGCGCGCTGATCCAAGGGGCAGTTGATGCGGCCTGTCGCTTCCGGTGCCAGGGTGCGTAGGCTTGACAGCTCAAGGGTACTTTGGTGCAAGCCTTGCCGTACTGTCTGAATGGTGGATGCCTGTGGGCAGTGGATAAGAAGCGCTTTATCAGCATGGGCAGACCAAAAAATAGCTTCGGCTTTGATTTCTTTCAGGATGTAACCTGCCTGATGGGCTTGTTGAACCAGCCGTGCCAGACTGATAATAGCGGCTAGCGCCTGGATTCGACCTTGTTGCACCTCGTGCTGTACTTGCTGGAAGTTCAGCAAGCCAGATTCAGCCGACAGCACCTCAAACAGCTGATGCGACTCGGTGAAAGTGGCGACTTGCTCAGGTAAAAAATCGGGACGAACCGGTGGCGACTGAGCTGGCTGCTGTTGTTGCGATGTACTCAGTAATAAAACGTGCCCCAGTCCGGTATGAAAGGCTGTGAACAACCGATGCGTCGCACTTAAAGAGGGAAGCTCGTGGACAGCACTAAAATCACTCAGTCGATACATCGGATTCTACCTTTAACAACTTGTTTCAAGCATATAATCATTTACAGCAACAATAAAGGGTACTGCAGAGAATGTCATCGGCACAGACTTTTCATTTGAGTTGTCAATGATACTCCGATAGTATTTTATTTCTAACTTAAGTACTAGCTGAGCCGGCAAATTGCTGCCTGGTACCCTCAGTAGGAACCGCTATGATGATTCGATTTTCTGCCACCGCCGCTGCGGTGGCACTTGGTTGTTATGGGATGGCGACTTCTGTTCATGCCGCCAATGACATGGACTCAGAACTGGATGCAATCGAGCGTATCGAGGTGCATGCGCAGCGCCGACCACAAGATCTGCACGATGTCTCTGTTGCCGTAACACTGATAGATGGTGAGCAGCTGCAACAGCGTCAGATTAAAGATGCGGTTGAACTGGCCAACCTGGTGCCAAATTTTGTTGCCAGCCAGGCGGCGGCTGAAGGTACGACCCCGGCCTTTACCTTGCGTGGGGTCGGAATGTTTGATTACAACACCTCAACGGTTTCCCCAATTGCCATCTACAGCGATGAGGTGGTCAGTGGTGGCGCCAATTTTATGACCGGTCAGCTGTTTGACCTGGAGCGGGTCGAAGTGCTGCGTGGTCCTCAGGGGACCCTGTTTGGCCGCAATACTACCGGGGGAGCCATATTGCTGCGCTCTCGTTTGCCGGAGCATGAGTTCGGTGGCTATGTCCGGGCCAGCGCCGCAGAGCAGCAAAGTTATCGGATTCAGGGCGCGGTTAATGCGCCGCTTACTGATACTACTGCCGCACGCTTTGCCTTTAACTGGCAGGATTACCAATACAGCATGAACAATCTGTTTCCTGGTGCCAGTGGTGGTGGCATGGAGCAAGCCAGCTTCCGATTGCTGGTTAGCAGTGAGTGGCAGCAGTGGTCGGTGTTGTGGCGCTTGCATTCGGAACATTGGACTGGGCAGCCTAAGCCCGTGTACAGTGCTGGTGTTTTTCGCAACCTGGAAACGGGGGAGTGGTGCAGTCCGGCCGAGGTGGGTAGCCGTCATTGTGTCGATAACTTTGGGTTTTCGGTGCCCAGCGATGACTTTTGGACCACCAGTGCCAATACCCAGCACAAACGCAACCGCACCGACAGCTGGGGCACTAGCCTGCAACTGGAGCGCGAGCTGAGTGCTGCCCTTAGTCTCAAGTCGATAACCGCTTACAAAAGCTTTAACCGCTTTCACTCCTGGGATGCCGATGGCCCCGGCCAGTTTATTGAAGGAGTGCTTGGCTCGGACAATGACTTTTTCAGTCAGGAACTGACGTTGTTCTGGCAACAGCCAGAGCGTTTCTGGACGGCTGGTTTGTTTTATCTCAACGAGCGACTTGAGCAAAACAATGAGCTGGATCTGTTCCGGGATTTTCGGGCGGTGCCGGCTCTTGCCGATGTGCCTGCCACCTTTATTTACCACAACCAGTTACGCAATGAAGCCATGGCGGCCTATGCACAGCTGGAACAACAACTGAGCCCTGACTGGCAGCTGGTCGCTGGACTGCGTCTGACCGATGAGCAAACCCGTTATCATGCCAATGCGGATTTGGATACGGTGGCCTTTTACCTGGCTGATTTGTGGGACCTTGGTGGCAAGGTTGCGGACACCGAGCTCAGCGGCAAGCTGGCCTTATTGCAGCGGTTAAATCCGCGCCACAGTCTGTATTATAGTTATTCACGCGGCTACAAGAGTGGTGGCTACAACGCTGGTTTTTCGACCAGCCCCGAAGAAGCGGCCGACTCGAGCTACGACCCTGAGTATCTGGATGCCTGGGAGCTGGGAAGTCGCTGGCGCTCTTCGGATGCATCCTTGTTGTGGGATCTGGCACTGTTTTATTACCAGTATCGAGACCAACAAAGTTTTGTCAATATCAGTACGGGCACAGCGCCGTACCATGTGCTGAAAAACGCCGGTGATGGTCGTGTTTTGGGACTTGAGTCTGACTGGCGTTACCGCCCTTTGGCGGCCACCGAGCTGATGCTCAGTTTGGGTTATATTCCGAAGGCCAAGCTAGGGGAGTACCGTGAGGGCGATATTCTGGTGTCCGGTACCCGTTTGCCTTTTACTCCTGAATGGACCCTGGCGGCCAGTTTTACCCATCAACAGCAACTGGCCGGTCAGACACTGGACTGGCAGCTGGGTGTCCGTTATCAGTCGGCCATCTATTTTGATCAGTACGAGGATCCCTATGCCCGCCAGCAAGGCTATGCCCTATGGCATGGCCGGCTTGGTTGGCAGGCAACGCCGGATTTAGAGCTGGCACTTTGGGGAAAAAACCTGTTTAATCAGCGCTATGCAGAGCTGAAGTTCGACTCTGTTGCAGCCCTGGGAGCCTATACCCAGTTGCGCGGGGAGGCTCGCCAACTGGGGCTGGAAGTCCGATATCAGTTTTAACCGAGTAATTACCGCGATAAGCTCTGCAGTTCGCCCAGTGTCATGCTGCTGCTGTGTTGGCGTATCTGGCTAAGCAGCAGCTGGGCGCAGGCAAAGGCATCGGCCAGAGCATGGTGCTGGGGGGCCTCGGGCAGTTTGTGGCGCGCCAGACAACTGTTCAGGCGCAGCATGTCTT
>SKGJ01000408.1 GCA_007117525.1 Alkalimonas sp. | reverse complement strand
GCAGCCCTGACCCGGGAAAAAATCGTCGCTGCAGTGGCGGAAACCTTTATCTGCATTGTCGATGAAAGCAAGCAGGTCCCGGTGCTGGGTCGTTTCCCCTTGCCGGTAGAAGTGATCCCAATGGCCAGCAGCTACGTGGCTCGTGAGTTGAATAAATTGGGCGGCCGCGCTGTGTTGCGTGATGGCGTTACCACCGACAACGGCAACGTGATCCTGGATGTGCATGGGCTGGAAATTCATCAGCCGATACAGCTGGAGGCACAAATCAACAACATCGTTGGTGTGGTCACCAATGGCATTTTTGCCATTCGCGCCGCCGACAAAGTGCTGGTTGGCACGCCCGCTGGCACCACCCTATTAAAATAACAAGAAAGAACCAAGTTCTGCGTCCATTTTAGACGATGCAACAAGAGAAGAATCATGGAAAAATTTTCACTGGCGAAAGATAAAATCAAAATTTTACTGCTGGAAGGTCTGCACCAAAGTGCGGTTCAGACATTCAAAAATCAGGGCTACAGCAACATTGAGTACCTGAAAACCTCTTTGCCGGAAGAGGAGCTGATTGAAAAAATCCGCGATGTGCATTTTATTGGCATTCGCTCGCGTACCCAATTAACCGCCAAAGTACTGGCTGCCGCTGACAAGCTGGCGGCGATTGGCTGCTTCTGCATTGGCACCAATCAGGTGGACCTGGCTGCGGCGTTAGATCGCGGTATTCCGGTATTTAATGCGCCTTTCTCCAACACCCGCTCGGTTGCCGAGTTGGTATTGGGCGAAATCATTATGCTGCTGCGCGGCATTCCAGGGCGCAATGCGGCGGCGCATCGTGGGGAGTGGCTCAAAACAGCCAACAATTCCTATGAAGCCCGTGGCAAAACCCTGGGTATCATTGGTTATGGCCACATTGGAACCCAGCTGAGCATCATGGCCGAGCATTTGGGCATGCGGGTGCAGTTTTACGACATTGAAGACAAGCTGGTGCTGGGCAATGCCGTGCAGGTTGATTTTTCCACCTTGCTGAAAACCTCCGATGTGATCAGCTTGCATGTGCCGGAAACAGCGCAAACCAAAAACATGATTGGCGAAGCCGAGCTGGATCTGATGAAACAAGGCGCCATTTTGATCAATGCCTCCCGTGGCACTGTGGTGGATATTGACGCCCTGGCCGAAGCATTGAGCAGCCAGAAACTCAATGGCGCAGCCATCGATGTATTCCCGGTGGAGCCGAAAAGCAATCAGGAAGAGTTTGTCTCACCACTGCGTGCTTTTGATAATGTGCTGCTGACCCCACACATTGGCGGTTCGACCCAGGAGGCCCAGGAAAACATTGGCTACGAAGTGGCGGGCAAGCTGGTCAAGTACAGCGACAATGGTTCAACCCTGTCTGCAGTTAACTTCCCGGAGGTCTCCTTGCCAGAGCACACCGGTCGCCACCGCTTGCTGCACATCCACAAAAACCAGCCAGGCATGCTGACCAAGATCAACGAAGCCTTTGCCCGTCACCAAATCAACATTGCCGGTCAGTACCTGCAAACCAGTGCCGATGTCGGTTATGTGGTGATTGACATCGACTCAGCCGATTACGAGTTGGCACTGGCGGAACTCAAAGCCATTCCTGGCACCTTGCGGGCCCGGGTGCTGCATTGAGAGCCGTGACAAGTGACAAGTGACAAGTGACAAGTGACAAGTGACAAGTGACAAGTGACAAGTGACAAGCCTAAACAAAAAAACCGGCTGCCAAGCCGGTTTTTTTGTTTAGAAGCCGAAAGATTAGAAAGAATAGACCACCGACGCAGAGGTTTCGGTATCGGTTTTAAAACGCCCGGCATCCGGCTTGGAGTCGTATTTCACCACAAAGTTAAAACGCATCGACAAACGGCCATTCAGTTGGGCGGTTAAGCTACTGCGACTGAGCACACTGGAGCTTTCGCCATCCAGCGACAACACCGTCTCCACGGCCTGACGAAAACGGGTGCCTTGATACACCTTGTACTCCAGATTTGCCGCAGCAAACCAAATCAGGCCACCTTCACTGTCGCCATTCTGCCGTTTTTGATACCCCACACCCGGACCGGTTTCCAAATCCAGGTAACTGGGGCTGCGCTCAAACACCCGGTTGGCATAGCCGAGCGCCACAGAAGCTTGTTCACGAAAAGCACCAAAGCGATCATTCAGATAAGCGGCACGGCCAAAGCCACTCTGGTTGCTGGCAGCAAATTTGTAGTTGCTCTGACCCGTCATGCCTATACGCTGGCCGGAGGTAATGCGATCGTAACCATCGTTGTCGGCATTGCGGACTTTGCTGGTACGGGTTAATCCTTGCACCTGATAGCGGTTTCGAAAGTAGGGGATCTCGTGCACCAGTTCAGAGTTCAAACGCACCGAGGTTGCTTTGGTATTGCCGCTGCTGTATAGCAAGCCCAACTCGACATCACCGCCTAAACTGGGTTCGGTCAAATGCTGCGATGAAAAAGGACTTTGCTCTGCCAACAAGGCAGCCGATGCCATCAGCCCAACAACACCGCAGAACAAAATAATGACTTTTGAACGCACTGCAACCACTTAAAATTTTTCCTGAACTGTAAAAAGCAATTATTGTAAAGCTTTTCAGACAGCAGTCCAATACAAGGGTTCACTAAAACACCAACAAAGGGATGAGTGGCGCAATTTACCGGATGGGCACCAAGCAGGCCCCTGGGCGGTGCCTGTTAACGGAGCCATAGGCTAGTTCGTTTGCATCCTGAAACGGCATCTCTGCGCTTAACTTAGTGCCCGCCTTTTGGGACGGGCATTACTTAGTCGGCAGCCCGGTTGGCAATAAAATCAAGCGCCAGGCTCAAACGCGCCAGGGTGCGCTCACGACCCACCAGTTTTAGGGTAACATCCAGCGACGGGGAGTTGCCGGCACCACTGACAGCAACCCGCAACGGCATGCCGACTTTCCCCATGCCCAGGCCTAACTCTTCTGCCGTGCTGTGAATGGCCTGCTGAATCGCCTCGGCTGTCCAATCGCTTAAAGTAGTGAGCTTTTGCTGCACCAAAGCCAGCGGCTCAGCCGCAACCGGACGCAAGTGCTTTTTCGCTGCAGCTTCGTCAAAGGCATCGAAGTCCTCGTAGAAGTAACGGCTGACCTGCACCAACTCCTTCAGAGTTTTCACCCGATCGGCCTGCACCTGAATCACTTCGGTAATAGCCGGGCCCTTGCTGGTATCCAGCTGCTGATCGTTCAGATGCCAGGCCAGCTCTTCAGCAACCCGCTCCGCCGGCAGGGTTTTGATGTAATGCTGGTTCAGCCAAATGAGTTTTTCAGTGTTAAAGGCTGAAGGCGCCCGGTTGCAGTTCTTCAGATCAAACAGTTCAATCAATTCGGTTTTGCTGAAAATCTCCTGATCGCCATGCGACCAACCCAGCCGGACCAGGTAGTTGAGCAGCGCTTCAGGCAAAAAGCCGTTATCGCGGTATTGCATCACCCCAACAGCACCATGACGCTTGGACAGGCGCTTGCCATCATCGCCCAGGATCATCGGTACATGAGCGTAATGTGGGATCTGAGCGCCAAGGGCTGCCAGGATGTTCATCTGACGCGGCGTATTGTTGACGTGATCATCGCCACGGATCACGTGGGTAATGCCCATCTTCCAATCATCCACCACCACCGTCAGGTTGTAGGTGGGTGAGCCATCGGTACGGGCAATGATCAAGTCGTCCAACTCTTTGTTGGCAATCTCGATACGACCCTTGATTAGATCGTCGATCACCACAGTGCCTTCCTGCGGGTTTTTAAACCGAATAACGAACGGCTTGTCGGTTGGGTGATCGGTTCTGTCGCGCCACAGGCCGTTGTAACGGGGCTTTTCGCCCGCCGCCATTTGCGCCTCACGCATCTGGTCCAGCTCTTCGATGGTGCAGAAGCATTTGTAAGCTTTGCCGGCATCCAGCAGTTGCTGAATCACCTCTTTGTACAAGTCGAAGCGCTTGGTTTGGTAGTAAGGACCTTCATCCCAGTCCAGTCCCAACCAATCCATGCCTTGCAAAATGGCATCGACCGAGGCTTGGGTCGAACGCTCCAGATCGGTATCTTCGATCCGCAGGATAAATTTGCCACCCATTTTCTTGCTGTATAACCAGCTGTACAAGGCTGTACGGGCCCCTCCAACATGCAAATAACCAGTGGGGCTTGGCGCAAAACGGGTCACAATCGACATAGGGCATTCCTGTAGCAGTATTCAAGTGGCGCTATTGTAGCAAGTTTTCACTGGACTGTTGTGGCCTTTGCAGAGGAAACTGCATTGAATGACAGCAAAATGACGCTTTTTACAGCAACCGAATCGCATTTCTAAATTTCCTGTTGACAGCCTAACGCTGAACTCTATAATGGCGCCATTGATGCAGCGGATGATTAGCTCAGCTGGGAGAGCACCGCCCTTACAAGGCGGGGGTCACTGGTTCGAACCCAGTATCATCCACCATCATCAATGCTTCAGTTATTCTCTCAGAGTGGATGATTAGCTCAGCTGGGAGAGCACCGCCCTTACAAGGCGGGGGTCACTGGTTCGAACCCAGTATCATCCACCACTTTCAATTGCTTCCATTATTCTCACACTCAATCATTAGCCAAGCCGAGAGAGCACCGCCCGCTCCCTGTGACAATACGGTTGCCTCTGGTTCGAACCCAGTATCATCCACCACTTTCATTACCCCCATTACTTCACAGTAAATCATTTATCGTTTTATCTTCTTCACTTTTCTTGTTTCATTTAATTTCCCATTAAGCAGCTATTTTTATTCAAAACTTAGCAGTTATCTTGCTATAGTTGTGACATGACTAGGCTTTTCTTGTCCGGGTTTTAATCACTTCATGGATGCCAGCATTTCGCCCGATGTACAGATCCTGATTATCGACGAGCAGTCGCTCGCACAAAGCTACCTGAAGTTCGCGCTGGAAAAGCTGGGTTACCAGCAAATCAATGTGGCTGATCGGGCGCAGGATGCCATACAGCTGTGCAAAACCCGTCAGTACGATTTGATTATTTGCGCCCATAATCTGCAAAAAGGCAAAGATGGCTTTCAGCTGTACGAAGAGCTTAAAGCCCGGGGTCTGCAAAAACTTAGCACTGGCTTTATCTTCATCAGTGCCGATACCGATCCCTCCCTGGTGTACAGCGTGATTGAATTGCAACCGGATGAGTTTCTGGCCAAGCCCTTCGTGATTGGTGATCTGGAAGTCCGGATAGAGCGGGTGTTAAAGCGCAAACAACGCCTTAAGCCCATTTACCAACTGTTGGATCATGGCCAGCCAGAGCGTGCCCTGGAGCTGGTGAATACCGAGCTTGCCAAGTCCTCCAGCACTGCTTTTTATCCTCTGCTGTTAAAGCTCAAAGGCGACTTGCTGCTGCAGCTGCAACAGTACAATGAAGCCGAGCAGTTTTTTAACAGCATGCTGGATTTACAGCCTTTTCCCTGGGCACGAATTGGGCTGGCCCGTACCCTGCTCTGGCTGCAAAAAGAGGATCAGGCACTGGCCATGTTGCAGCAATTGACCCGACGGCCAGAAACCCGGCTGGAAGCCCTGGACTGCATGGCCGAGCTCGATTTTCGGCAACAGCAGTACGATGAAGCGCAGCAGCATTTGCAGCAAGCAGCTGCACTGGCACCCCGCAACTTGCTGCGCCAGCAAAAACTGTTGCAGTTGTGCCGCATCAATCATGATTACGAGACCCAGTACCAAGCAGCCAAAAGCATGGTGAAGTTTTCCCGCCATTCCATGCATGAACAGCCCGATCTCTATCTGAATATGGCCCGGGCCGGCATTGACTTTGCGCTGACACTGGAGCAAGACGACGAACAGAGCTTGCGATTAAGCCGACAAATCAATCAATGCTTAAGCTCGATCCGTCAGCAGTTCAATGAAAACCGCAAAGAGTTTCAGCAAGAAGTGATTCAGGCCCGCTTGTTGTATCTCAAAGACAACAAAGACAAGGCACAACAATTGCTTAAAGATTTGCAGGAAAAAGTACCGGACAACGACTCCATTGAAGACGCGCTGGACCGCGCCAAGGCTTTGCATGAAGTGGGGTTAAGCGATGCTGCCAACAAACTGTTCCGCCAGATCAGTCAGCGTTGTCAGCGAGAAGGGGCCGATCCGGTTTTCAGTGCCTACTTAAAACAAGAACAACAAGAACGGGCCAGCATGCCATACGGTGCCCGCGAGCTGAACAACAATGCGGTGCATCTTTACCAGCATGGCAATTGGCAGGAGGCCTTCAAAGCTTTTGAGCTGGCCCTGCGCGTGATGCCTAAAAGTGC
>SKGJ01000244.1 GCA_007117525.1 Alkalimonas sp. | reverse complement strand
GAAAACATTTCCGTCAAGTTTGGCCAGGGCAACCGTTACGGCCTGATCGGGGCCAATGGCTGTGGTAAGTCGACCTTTATGAAGATTTTAAGCGGTGAGCAGGAGCCTTCCAGCGGCAATGTGTCGGTTGAGCCGAATGTGCGGGTTGGTAAATTGCGCCAGGATCAATTCGCCTACGAGCAGTACAGCATTGTTGATACGGTGATTATGGGCCATGAAGAACTGTGGCAGGTGAAAGCCGAGCGCGATCGCATCTACGGCAGTGCCGAGATGAGCGAAGAAGACGGCATGCGGGTGGCTGATTTGGAAGTGCAATTTGGCGAAATGGATGGGTACACTGCCGAAGCCCGTGCCGGCGAATTGTTGATTGGGGTGGGGATTCCGGTAGAGCAGCATTTTGACTTGATGTCGACGCTGGCACCGGGCTTAAAGCTGCGGGTACTGCTGGCGCAGGTGCTGTTCTCCGATCCGGATATCATGCTGCTGGACGAACCGACCAACAACCTCGACATTCATACCATTCGCTGGCTGGAAAACGTGCTGGCCGAACGCAACAGCACCATGGTGATCATTTCGCACGACCGGCATTTCTTAAACCGGGTCTGCACCCATATGGCCGATATCGATTACGGTGAGCTCCGGCTGTATCCTGGCAATTACGATCAGTACATGTTTGCCTCCACCCAGGCCCGCGAGCAGCTGCTGAACGAAAATGCCAAGAAAAAAGAGCAAATTGCCGAGCTGCAAAATTTTGTCAGCCGCTTTTCAGCCAATGCTTCCAAAGCCAAGCAGGCCACATCGCGTGCCAAACAGATTGAAAAAATTCAGCTGGCGGAAGTCAAAGCCTCCAGTCGGGTCAACCCTTTTATTCGTTTTGAGCAGCACAAGCAGCTGTACCGGTTGGCGCTGGAGCTGCAGGATGTGAAGAAAAGCTTCGATGAGCTGCCGGTATTAAAAGGCGTCTCGGCACTGATTGAAGTGGGCGAAAAAGTCGCGGTGATTGGTGCCAACGGCATCGGTAAAACCACCTTGTTAAAGTGCCTGATGAACGAATACCCAGTCGACTCTGGCCTGGTGAAATGGTCGGAAAATGCCGAAATCGGCTATTACGCTCAGGATCACGCCTATTTGTTCCAGCAAAAAATGTCGGTGTTTGACTGGATGCTGCAGTGGAAGCAACCGCAGCAAGATGAGCAGGCGGTCAGAGCCGTGCTTGGCCGGATGCTGTTTTCCAAAGACGACATCTTAAAACCGGTGACGGCTTTGTCCGGTGGTGAAAAAGGCCGGATGATCTTTGGCAAACTGATGCTGCAACGGCCGAATGTGCTGTTGATGGACGAGCCGACCAACCACCTGGATATGGAGTCGATTGAATCGCTGAACCAGGCGCTGCTGGACTATCCGGGCACGCTGATTTTTGTCAGTCATGACCGGGAGTTTGTGTCCTCGCTGGCGACCCGCATTATCGAAATCACCGCCGATGGCATTCGCAACTTTGCTGGCAGCTACGATGACTATTTAAAAGAGCAAGATCAGCAGCGCAACTAAACTGCATTCAAACCCGGCTTTGGCCGGGTTTGTTGTTTTTGGCTCGACGTCTTTCGGTTGCTGTGCTTAGATAGAAGCAAAGCGCCCATATGTATCCTAGCCTGGGCGTACGACCTGCGCAGGAACTGCTATGTCATTGCTGGCGTTTGCCGATCACACAACCGATTTCTCATTGGCCTTAACCGGCAGTCATCACATGACTTTGGTGCTGTTATCGCTCTTTATTGCGATTTTCGCTGCCCACACCAGCTTTAATGTTGCCCAATTAATGCAATCGACCCCCTCAATACGGCTGCGCCACTTGTGGCATGCCTTGGGTGCTGTGGCACTAGGCACCGGTGTCTGGGCGATGCACTTTACCGGCATGATGGCATTTGAGCTGCCAGTGACGGTTGAGTACCACCTGGGGCTGACCTTGCTCTCCATTCTACCGGCCGTGCTGGCCGCTGCGGTGATTTTGCAGGTGGTGGCAATGCCTGCGGCCAGGTGGCGCAGCATTGTACTTGGTGGCGCTTTGATGGGGGCAGGTATTGGCACTATGCACTACACCGGCATGACGGCGATGGTACTGCAGGCTGAGCAGTTGTATCGATTGGACTGGTTCATTGCATCCGTGTTGGTGGCCGTTGCATTGGCCACCATGGCGCTGGCGGTTCGCCCTGTGCTGCGCAGTCGTATTCGTCATCCT
Source organism: Alkalimonas sp. (assembly GCA_007117525.1). Taxonomy (GTDB): domain Bacteria; phylum Pseudomonadota; class Gammaproteobacteria; order Enterobacterales; family Alteromonadaceae; genus Alkalimonas; species Alkalimonas delamerensis. The sequence goes on along the minus strand of SKGJ01000244.1, from coordinate 4,086 downwards.
GAACTGTTAAAAGGATTGAGTGCTGTGGTGATGGGGCTGGCTATTGCCAGCATGCATTACGTTGCCATGCATGCAACCCTGTATCTGCCGGCCGAAAGTGTGCGGGGCATGGCTGGCTTTCGTATTAGCTCAGAAACTTTGGGTTGGCTGGCTGTAGTGATGGCGGTGGCCATTTTGCTGATTGCTTCGGTGACGGCAGTGATGCGGCAGCGGTTGCAGCGGGTGGAAAAGCGCAATCAGCAATCGGAGCAACGCGCATCAATTTGGGCACAGCGTATGCAGCGCATAGCCGAGCGGGTACCAGGGCTGGTGTATCAGTTTAAACGCACTGAGGATGGCCAGCTTAGTTTCCCCTACGCCAGCGAGGCCATTCGGGATTTTTATCGTATTTCACCCGAACAAGCGGCTAAAGATGCCAGTGCTGTCATTGAGGCGATTCATCCGGAAGATCGCGAAGCGATGCTGGCCAGCATTGAACGCTCTGCCAGCGAGCTTACTCCCTGGCATTTTGAATACCGGGTGTTGGATGAAGCGGGCAACAGCCGCTGGGTGCTTGGCAGCTCGCTGCCTGAACAAGAAGAAGATGGAGTGAGTTGGTATGGCTTTATTACCGACATTACCGAGCGCAAAGAAGCCGAAGAGACCATCCATCGGCTGGCGTTTTACGATGAGTTGACCGGGCTCTATAACCGCAAAAAGTTGCAGTTGTGTCTGCAAGAGCAGCTGCAGGATATGGCGGTAAGTCAGCATCTTGCCGCTGCTATCGTCATTGATCTGGATGACTTTAAACGCCTGAACGATACCCTGGGTCATCAGGCTGGTGATCAGCTGCTGCAGCAAGTCGCTGTTCGCATTGCCCGCGATTTGCCCGTCGGCACCTTCTGTGGCCGCCTGAGCAGCGATGAATTTGCGGTCTTGCTGGGTTTTTTACCGGCAGCCGAGGCGCTGGCTCGCGATCTGGCGCAGCAGCAGGCTGAGCAGCTGCTGCAGTTGCTGCAGCAGCCGTTTCGTTTGAGTGGTCACTCGTATCAGAGCTCTGTCAGCATCGGCGTCCACTTGTTTCGTGCTGAAGAGCCTGCCGATGAGTGTTTAAAGCGAGCCGATTTGGCAATGAGCTACGCCAAGCGGGCCGGCGGCAATGATATTCGCTTTTTCCAGCCAGAAATGCTGCAGGAAGTTGAAGCGCGTTTTGCTTTGGAGCAAGCGCTGAACCAGGCTTTAATTCACAACCAGTTTCGTTTGTATTATCAGCCCAAAGTGACCGCCCAAGGGGATGTGGTGGGTGTTGAAGCCTTGATCCGCTGGCAGCACCCGGAGCGGGGGATGATTTCGCCGGCCTTTTTTATCCCGCTTGCTGAAGAGTCCGGTCTGATAGAAGCCATTGGCCAATGGGTGTTGCAACAGGCGTGTCAGCAGTTGCAAATTTGGCAGCCGCACCCGAAGTTGGGCCGTCTCTCTGTCTCCGTCAACCTCAGTGTCCGGCAGTTTTATCAACCGGACTTTGTTGAGCAAATGGCAGGGCTGTTGGCGCATTATCAGGTGAACCCAGCACTGCTGCGGTTGGAGCTGACGGAGAGCCTGGTATTAACGGATTTGGATGACGCCGTGGCCCGGATGGATCAATTAAAAGCGCTGGGGCTGTTGTTTGCGATGGACGATTTTGGCACCGGGTATTCGTCCTTGTCGTATTTATCCCGTTTACCCTTTGATGAGATCAAGATTGACCAGCACTTTGTTAGGCAGTGCCGGGATGGCCAGAAGCCAAAAGACTGGGTGATAGTGGATGCCATTATTGGCATTGCCAATACCTTTGGCATGGAGCTGGTGGCTGAAGGGGTGGAGCACGAAAGTCAACAGCAGTTGCTGCATGCCAGCGGTTGTTATTGCTATCAAGGTTACTTGTTTGCCCGCCCTCAGCCGGTGGCTGATTTTGAGCATTGGCTGCTGGCAGTGAAAAATTCGTAATTTTTTCAAAGCGCACTAGGCTTTATAGCAGGAACTACCAAAAAGAGCTGCGATGTTGTTTTTCAAGCAGAAGGGTAAGATTGACTTTGTGTCAGCGACTCGCTCATTGCCGGGCCTATTGTTGCTTGGCTGCATGTTTTTGGCTCCTCTGAGTCTTGCTGCTCTGCCGGAGCGAATACGTTACTGCGTGGATCCGGATTGGCTGCCGTACGAGGCGGTGATTGATGGCCGTCATGTGGGAATTTCGTCGGACTACATCCGCTATTTATCCGAAAGTACAGGCAGTCGTTTTGAGCTGGTGCCCACTCTATCCTGGAGCGATACCTTACAGGCTTTGCAGGATGGACGTTGCCAGCTGACGCCGATGCTCAATCGTTCGCCCGAGCGTGAAGAGTACCTGCATTTTACCGGGGTGTATTTTCGTTCACCCAATGTGTTGGTATCGTTGCGTGAGCAGCCTTTTTTGCAGAGTCTGGACAACATTGGCGATCGCTCACTGGCTGTGCCTGAGGGCTATCGGCTGCTGGAATACCTGGCGAACTATTATCCACAGACTCAGGTGCTGCCGGTGGACAACGAGGCGAGCGGTTTGGCCGCTGTGGCCGCTGGCAGAGCCGATTTATTCATTGGCTCTTTGTACTCCATCAATGCGTTAATCCAGCAGCAGGGGCTTTATCATTTGAAGATTGCTGGCTGGGTTGGGCTGGAAGATGAGCTTCGCATGGGGGTAACAGCAGAGCTTGCTCCCTATATCCCGCTGATTGACCAAGTGCTGACAAGTCTCAGTGACGCTGAACGCATTCAAACTTACCGCAACTGGACCCAGATTGAGCTGATTGAACGTACCAGCTACCGCCTGGCCTGGCAAGTCACCGTGGTGGCCATGCTGATTATTTTGTTGTTAATGGCCTGGAATTTACGCAATCGTACCTTCAATCGACAGCTGCAGGAAAAGAATCAACAACTCGAACAGACCCGGGCTCGTTTAGAGCGGGCCATTAAAAAATTGCAGTATGTATCCAGTCATGATCCTTTAACCAAGACATACAACCGCAATCACTTTGATCAGTCGATGCAAACACAGCAGCGCCGCCAAGCCAAGCATGCCGATGCCTTTAGCCTGATAGTGCTCGACATTGATCATTTTAAAGCCATCAACGATCAGCATGGTCATTTGGTGGGGGACCAGGTATTGCAGGAGTTGGCGGCTCTGGTAATGGCCGAAGTGCGTGATGGTGATCAGGTTACGCGCTGGGGTGGCGAAGAGTTTGTCATTCTTTGCCAAAAAACCAACTTGCAAGAAGCCGAAGTACTGGCCGAGCGGATTCGAAATCGTCTGGAAAACCAGTTGTTCGCCGGCATCATTCAGCTTAGCTGCAGTTTTGGCATTGCAGAGCAAGCCAAAAAAGAACCGTTAATGCACTGCTTTGAGCGAGCAGATAAAGCCTTGTATCAGGCCAAAGCCGAAGGACGCGATCGTATTTGTGTGGCAACGACGGTCGCACCTGAAATTTAATGAGTCTGGCCTGTTCAACCTTTGTTTAATGACAAAGCAACTTGGCTCAGTACGCCTTTTCATTGCTTCTGTGCTCGACTGAACCTTGCTCCCAGCTTGATTAATTCTGATGACTATAACAACCAGGTCGCTGCGACTAAATTGCATAAAATTCAGTTGAATGCTCGATTTTTTGATTGTGTCCGGGCTTGGCTCGGGGGACACTGAGCCGACTTTGCAAGCAATGGGATCTTTGATGATTGATTTTCGCAGCGATACCGTCACCAAGCCAACTGCAGGGATGAGAGCGGCCATGATGGCAGCAGAGCTTGGCGACGATGTGTTTCAGGACTGCCCAACCACTAACGCTCTGCAGGACTGGGCGGCTTCGCAGTTGGGATTTGAAGCCGCGCTTTTTGCATCCAGTGGCACCCAAACCAATTTACTGGCGATGATGAGCCACTGCCAACGGGGTGATGAAGTGATCCTGGGCCAGGACTGGCATACCTACCGCTGGGAAGGTGGTGGTGCTGCCGTATTGGGTTCCATTCAACCACAGCCATTAGCCGTGCAGGCCGATGGCTCCTTGTTGCTGGAAGACATCGTTGCCGCGATTAAACCGGACG
>SKGJ01000132.1 GCA_007117525.1 Alkalimonas sp. | reverse complement strand
CACAAGTAAAAGGCGTGGTTTGCTGTATAAATTGAATTCTTTTACTATCACCCTGTTGCTGATAGCTGAATACGCGCTTTTGCATGCAAAGTGCATCCGAGTGATCTTCATAAAAATCGTGCCGGATAGCAAACTCCTGATACCCATGCCTGCGATACAAAGCAATGGCCCCTTGATTATCTGGCCTGACTTCAAGTCGTAAAAAAACACAGCGCCGCTGGCGTGCTGATAACTCAGCCTGATTTAACAGCAGCTGTGCAAAACCTTGTTTTCGTTCGGTTGGTGATACGGCGAGCGAGTACAATCGGGCCAGACTTATGCCACGACGGTACAGCACCAGAAAATAACCTACTAGCTGGCTATTTTTTTCCAGTACCTGCAGATCACTGCGCTTATCCAGAATAAAGTGCCTAAAGCTGCGTCGACTTATCCGATCGGCTTCAAAGCAAGCTTGCTCCAGTTGCACCAAGTGGGCCAGGTCCTGGATCACCGCATCGCGGATACAGAGATCGTTGTTTTCCATAAGTCCTAGCTCTGTTGTGTTGTAACCAGACATTGCACGTGTTTCGAAGCAGATGACAAGCCAATTATTTTGCTGCTGACGAGCAAAGGATTTCATTGGGCAGCCATCTGCTTCAGTGTCTACAATACAAGAAGTATATTTTCCCGGAACAGCATATGTCTAAGTTATTAATCGTAGTCGATAAACTGCAAGATTGGGGACCTTTCTTTCAATACGATGGTGTGATGGCTTTGGCTGACTACCTGAAGTGGCAGGGCAAGTCCCGTCAGCGCGTGCGGCTCATTAACCTCTGCCGTCAATCCCAGTACCTGGGATCTGGTTATTACTGCTCTTTACTGGCCGAAGCGCGCAATCATCATGCAATCCCTTCCATTAAAGTATTTAATAAATTTAACCGGGACGAAATTGCCGATGTGATTGATGATATCCCGGTGGCGTTGACGAAGCAGCTCAATAAAGCCTTGGCAGATAACCCGGAAACGCAACTTAGGTTTCAATTGTATTTTGGCGAAACCAGCGAGCGCTCGCTAAAGAAAGTGGCCGATTACCTGTTTGAAGCATTTTCTGTTCCTATCCTGCACGTTGATTTAATCAAAAAACAGCAGTGGCAGGTAAAAACCATTCGTATTGGCAGTTTGCACAAACTGACCGAGTCGCAACAAACACAGTTTGCTGAAGCGCTGGAGCGCTTTAGTCATAAAATCTGGCGATTGGAGCCGAGCAAACGGCAATTTAAATACGATCTGGCCGTGTTAATGGATCCCAAGGAGCAGTTCCCGCCCTGTACACCCCGCTCCATTGAGCTGTTTTGCAAAGCCGCCAAAAAAGCAGCCATGGATACCGAGATCATCGGTGCCCGCGATCATCAAAGGCTGGCAGAGTTTGATGGCCTTTTTATCCGTGAAACCACCGCTGTCAATCATCATACTTTCAAAATGGCATTAAAAGCCGAGCGTGAAGGGCTGGCGGTGATTGACGATCCGAACTCGATTTTACGCTGCTCCAATAAAATTTATCTGCAAACTCTGTTTGAACAGCACCAGGTACCGGTGCCGGATGGTTTGATGTTGTTCAAATACGATACCGACAATCTGGAGCGGGCGGCTGATTTACTTGGTTTACCCATGGTATTAAAAATCCCGGATGGCAGTTTCTCCCGAGGGGTGGTGAAAGTAAAAACACTGACCGAGCTGCGGCAAAAAATGACCGAGCTGTTTGAGCAAAGCGCCATCATCCTGGCCCAGCGCTATACCTTCACAGAGTTTGACTGGCGTATAGGCGTTTTAAATGGTCAGGCGCTTTTTGCCTGCAAATACTTTATGGCGCGCAATCACTGGCAGATTTACAAGCACGGTAGCGGCAAAACCCAAAGCGGTGCATTTAGCACCTGCGCTGTGAGCGAAGTACCGGCTCATGTGCTTGATGCTGCTATTCGAGCCTGCGCTCCGATTGGCGACAGCCTCTATGGCGTTGACATCAAACAAGATGGGGATAAGGTGTACGTGATCGAGGTCAATGACAACCCAAACATCGATGATGGAGTGGAAGATTTGTATCTGGGCAACAAGCTCTATGATTTGCTGGTGGAAGACTTTATCCGCCGGATTGAGCTCAAACGGTAAATCTAAAAACACAAAAGCAGCGGGAGTGCTTTTGGACAGCCAATGGCTGGTCCCGGAGGGATGCCTGCAGGGATAGCAGGCACAAAAAAACCGGCTTTAAGCCGGTTAATTTGGTGCAGATGGAGAGACTCGAACTCTCACGCCCTTTCGAGCACTAGCACCTGAAGCTAGCGTGTCTACCAATTCCACCACATCTGCATGGTATGTTGCGCATCGCTGCTCAACATGGCGCACAGTATAGCGAGTTCCAAAAAGCTGTCAACTGCAATATGGCACAATTTAACGGCTTTTGTGTCACTCGCTTATTTGCTGTGCAAAGCGGCTATTTTCCGTTCTTTTTTAGCAAGCCGATCTCTTCCAAACGCTGCATTAAATAGTCGTTGGAATTAATTGGCTCCGGATAACGATTGGGGCGCTCAGTACTGATACAGCTTGGCAGCGTCTCAATGACAAAATCCGGATTTGGATGCATAAAGAAAGGAATGGAGTATCGAGGCTCGCCCGCAGCCATACCAGCCGGATTCACCACCCTGTGGGTGGTGGATGGCAACACATGGTTGGTTAACCGCTGCAGCATATCACCGATATTCACGACGATGGTTCCTTCAATGGTCGTGACCGGCAACCAGCTGCCATCCCGCCGCAGTATTTCCAAACCAGCCTCGTTCGAGCCGACCAGCAAGGTGATCAAATTAATGTCTTCGTGTTGACCTGCTCGGATCGACTGAGTGCTGGTATCCTGAATTGGCGGATAATGAATAGGCCGCAGGATAGAGTTGCCAAAATTGACCTTATCGGCAAAATAGTCCTGTGGCTGCCCTAAGAAGAGCGCCAGCGCTTCTAAGACCCGGTTGCCCAGCTTTTCCAGCTCGCTGTACAAGCGGTAGGTCGCTTCTTTAAAGCCCGGCACTTCAGTAGGCCAAACATTGGGGTACAAGCTAGGGTGCGGTGCAGCGCCGTCCAGTTCACGGCCAACATGCCAGAACTCTTTCAGATCCGGATGCTTGCTATCTTTGGCTTTTTCCACGCCAAAGCCGGTATAACCGCGGGCACCGCCCTGCCCCGGCATGTGGTACTTCGCTTTTACTTCATTGGGCAGCGCAAAAAACTGCTTAATGGCGGAGTATGTCTCTGCTACCACTTCATCGGAGATCCCGTGACCGCTAATGCCACAAAATCCAAACTCAGTGTAGGCCTTGCCAATTTCGGCAACAAAGTTATCTTTGTCGGTGGCAAACCGTCTTATATCTAACGTTGGAACTTGCTGTGTCATAAATAAGACCTGTTTGGGTACCAGGAGCACCAATAGCACTTTTATGATGCTATTGGTTTTCGAGGTACTAGCCTAAAGAAAAAAAGAACCCTGCAATGGCAGCGCTCATTAAGTTGGCCAATGTTGCTGCCAGCAAGGCTTTTAAACCCAGAGCCGCAATATCAGCCCGGCGACCGGGCGCCATACCGCCCAAGCCACCTAATAGGATCGCAATGGAAGAGAAATTGGCAAAGCCACAGAGTGCAATAGTCACAATCACCTGGGTATGGGCACTTAATTGCTCTTTCACCTGAACATAGTCAAGGTAAGCGACAAACTCATTGATCACCAGCTTCTGGCCAATAAAACTGCCCGCCATGCGGGCTTCTTCCCAGGATACGCCCAGGATAAATGCAAGTGGCTGGAATACATAACCGAAAATCAGCTGCAAAGTCAGGTTATCCATGCCAAACCAACCGCCAATGCCACCGACCATGCCATTGATCAGCGCAATCAGACCAATGAAAGCCAGCAGCATGGCACCCACATTTAGCGCCAGCTGCATACCGCTGGAAGCGCCTGCTGCGGCAGCATCAATCACATTGGTGTGGGGTTTTTCCTGAGCAATTTCAGTCAGCTCATTTTTTGGTTGTTCGGTTTCCGGCAGTATCATTTTTGCCATTAAAAACCCGCCGGGCGCCGCCATAAAGCTGGCCGCTATCAGGTACTTTAATTCCACGCCAAGACCGGCATAACCAGCCAGTACCGAGCCGGCTACTGAGGCCAGGCCACCGACCATCACGGCAAAAAGCTCCGAGCGGGTCATGGTGGGAACAAAAGGACGCACAATCAAAGGCGCTTCGGTCTGCCCGACGAAGATATTGGCTGCAGCCGACATCGACTCAGGGCGACTGGTACCCAGCAGCTTTTGCAAGCCACCGCCAATCAGACGAATCACCCAGGTCATAATGCCGATGTGATAGAGCACCGCTATCAACGATGAGAAAAAAATAATAATGGTCAGTACATGGATGGCAAATATAAAGCCTTGCGAGAAGCGTCCTAAATCCCCAAATAAGAACTCAATACCAGCATTGGCATAGCCAATGACATTGGCGACCACTTGCGAAATGCTGTACAGCACATCCTGACCAAACGGAATGTACAAGACAAAGGCGCCAATGGCGACCTGGATGGCAAAAGCACCACCCACGGTGCGCCAGTTAATGTGCTTTTTATTGTTGGATGCCAGCCATGCTACCAGCAGCAGCACGGCGATGCCGACTAATCCCATCATTCCCCTGGTCCTTGTCTTTATTCCGCCAGTAGCTGGCGAATTTTCGTTTTTATAATATCGATGGCAATTTCATTTTTGCCACCGCGGGTCACCACCAAGTCAGCGAATTGCTTGGACGGTGCAATAAAATCAAAAAATGCAGGCCTGACCGTGGCTTCGTACTGCTCGACCACGGATTGCAAACTTCGGCCCCTGTCTTCCAAATCACGACGAATACGGCGCAGCAGGCAAATATCCAGTGGCGTATCCATAAAGACACTGATATCAAACTCATCGCGTAGCAGTGGATCGCTGAGCAACAATATGCCTTCTACCAGAATAACCTTGGCTGGCTGCACCCGGATGCTGTCCGCTACTCGGGTATGGGTTTTGTAGCAGTATTGCGGCATGTCAATCGCTTGTCCTGCGCGCAGATCCTGCAAATGCTGTCCCAGCAATTTGTGCTCAAATGCTGATGGATGGTCGTAGTTGGTGAGAGTTCGCTGCTCAAACGACAAATGGCTTTGATCGCGGTAATAGGCATCTTCCGCCAGTATAGCAATACGCTCCCCACCCAGCTCCGCTACCAACTCCTGATAAACTGTTGATGCAAATAAACTTTTACCCGATGCAGAGGCGCCTGCTATAGCAATGATGGTGTTCTTACCCACGTTGTTGTCACTTTTCAATACACACAAAGAGCAATTATCGCTAAAAACGGTGCATTTAGAAATAAAAAACCGGCCCAAAGGCCGGTTTTGTCAGCTTTGTTTAGCCAGGGACCGATTAGAAATCGTATTTAATCCCCAACACAACGTTCCAAAGTGATGGATTAACACGGCGACCTTGCGGACGCGGCTCTTCGAAACGATTGTATCGAACAACACCGTTGTCCAGCAGTTCAGCCGTTACAGTACGCTCAGCTTGCGGGAACTCTGCTTCGTACAAAGTACCCCAGCTGCTGTTGAGCATGTTGGTTAAGTTATTCACAACCAAAAATGCTTTAGCGCGGTGGGAGTCACGGAAACCTGGCAGCTCTTGTTGAATACGAAGATCAACCTTGGTCCACCAATCCGAGCGGAAAGCATTCCTTTCAGAAGTACGGCCCGCATACTTGCTTAAACCAGTTCTTTCAACAAAAGCAAAAAATGCATCCGTATCAAAATCTGGTCCAAACTCAACCGCAGGATCATTCAGCCCAGTTGGGATGTACAGCAACTGACGATCAAAGGTGCTATCACCAAACAGCTGTCCACGGAAGGTATAGCTGAATGGACGGCCTTTGTTGTGTGAGCCTACCAAGCTAAAGGTTGTTTTGTAGCCATCAATAAACTCATGGTTGTAGACAGCTCGTACTGTGAAGCGATGCGGTATTTCATAGTTTGAAGTCGCATTGCGTGGGTCGTTAAAATCTGAACGGGCAAAGTTGTTAAAGTTTGACGCCGCAACAGAGCTGGTCATTGGGTTGGCATCTTTGGCTTGGGTGTAAGCATAGGCTACTGTCCAGCTTAAGCCAAAGTCTTCAACACGCGATAAGGACGTGCTGAAGGAATAGTTCGTAGCATCGCTGCTTGCATTTGTCAGCAGATAGTCTTGACGACTTCCTGGTTCACGCGGTGCAAAAACAGGGCGGCCATCCATAATGGTGCCGACTTGCTCCAAT
>SKGJ01000105.1 GCA_007117525.1 Alkalimonas sp. | reverse complement strand
TTGCTGGCTGATAAAAAAGGGGACCCGAAGGTCCCCCACAAGGCCAGGAAAAAAGCCGTTAATCCGCGGTCACGGTAAACACCGGTGCCGTTGGCTCGCTGGCATCGATGGTAAAGGTGTAATCACCGGCTGCCGGGAAGGTCAGGTTCAGGTTGCCGCCGTTAAACACCAGCGTCTTCCCTACCCCCAGCTCCATGGCGCCGCCGTCATCACCGGCACCGTAGTTGATGTCGGCCCAGTCGGCATCGGCAAACTTAAACTCGTAGTTTTGCGCTTCCAATGTCATGGTAACCTGATACTGATCAGCACCAATGTACTGGAAGGGCATGCTGGTCCCCCAATCCGTAAGGCTGCCGCGCAGGTAGATGGTGGTGGCCCCATAAGGCCGTTTCTCTTCCACCAACAGCACCGGCGCTTCCGGATTGCTGGCATTCAGACTAAAGCGATAGGTGCCGGCTGTTGCTATGCTCAGCTGCAAGTTGGCGCCCTGACGCGCCAGCGTCTTGTTGCTGCCCAGCACCACCTCTGCACCATCATCGCCGCCGCCAAAGTCCACGCTGCTCCAATCGGAGGAAGCCACTTTGAACTCGTAGTCGCCTGCTTCCAGATGACGCTCCAGCGCATAGACATTGCCACCTTCGTACTGCATTTCATCGTCGGTGCTCCAGCCATTCATGCCACCACGGACAAAGACGCTGGTCGCCTCATATGGAGGAATATCCGGTGCGCCAGTGGTTGCATCGGCTGACAGGCCTTCGCCCTGGTCACCATGCTGTGGTTTGATAAAGACCGCCATGGTGCGGGCCGGTACCACAAAAGTGCCTTCGTCATTGCCTTGCTGGAAATAGGCCGAACGCACGCGGCTATCAACCGAAGCCTGCTGGATCGGGTGCAAATCGAAGTCCTGTGCGGTTGGGATGCTGTGCGCTACTTCATGGGCACTGCCGTTGATCACCACCACCAGCGCATCGATGGTTGGATCCAGATCGGCCAGCCCCAGCCCATCGTCGATGCTCATCACAATCAAGCCGGGCGTCTGGTTGCTGCCAACATTGTGAAAACCTACCCGGTCCATCACATCCTGGGCGGTCCGTAAGCGGAACAACGGATGCTGACTGCGAATGCGCAGGAACTCGTTAAAGACCTCCGCAGCAAAGGAAATATCCTCCGGCTGTACCGCGGTATTGGGGTTTAAAAACAAACGGGCAATGGCATCCCAGTTGCCTTCATTTTTTTCTGCCAATGGCAGCCCCACCGCCCAGTTATTGGTCTGGAAAGTAAAGTCGACGTAATTGAACCAGTCACCGGAGTCGTAACTGTCTCTGTCCATCGACTTGGAGCGCAGGAAGTCGCCACCCAGTTGCAAGAAAGGAATGCCCTGGCTCACCAGCGGAATGGCAATGGAGATGTTCTGCGCCCGAACCCGGTCTGCCGCAGACATCTGCTCATCCAACCGGTACTGCAGCTGATCCCACAGCGTTTCGTTGTCGTGTTTGGAGACGTAGTTGATGATATCGGCCGGCATTTCGGCATAGCCAGCCGGCTGACCATTCCAGTTTAAGCTGGATGCCGGGCCCGAGCTGCCACGATGCGTCAGCAGCACATAGTCTTTTAAAGTAGCGGCCAGGCTAACCCGGATGATATCGAGCTCGCTGCGATCAGGATCATTCAGCTCCGATTTAAACAGCGCCGCGCTGCGCACCCCTTCCCGGATACGATCGTTGAAGGTACCGACCGCGGTGCCTGCCATATCCTGCTGCTTGGCCTGGGTGAACAGACGGTTGTTGGCCACTTCGCCAAAGTTCCAGCCTTCGCCGTAGAAGTAGGTGTCTGGGTCGACCGCGCGTACTGCTTCGCGGGCCGCCAGAATGTCTTCTTTGCGGTGATGGCCCATGATGTCGAAGCGGAAATCGTTGTAGCCGAAGTCCCGGGCCAGGATCACCAGCGATTCGCGGATAAATTTATCCATCATCCGGTGCTCGGTGGCGGTATTCTCGCAGCAGGTCGAGCGTTCAATCACCCCGGTGCTTTCGTTGTAGCGGTGGTAGTAACCCGGCACTATTTTGTCGAACACCGACTTATCAAACAGACCGGACGAACTGGTATGGTTGTAGACCACATCCAACGCCACCCGCAGTCCCATCTCATTCAAAGCCTGGATCATGGCCCGCACTTCCCGCACCCGGGCCGGTCCCTCTACCGCGGTGGCAAAACTGCCTTCCGGCGCAATAAAGTGGTGTGGGTCATAGCCCCAGTTAAAGCCATCCAAATGCCGCATCGACTGCACCAGTGCCTGAGCTTTGGTTTCATACGGCAGGTAGCTTTCCAGAACCGAGATGATGGTAGCGCTGTTGCTTTCGACTCCACAGACCGGCGCCTGCGGGTTCAGCTGACACAGCCGGCCCACGGTATCGGTGATTTCCACTCGCTGGCTGACATCTTCATTGATATTGGACTGATTGGTCGCTGGCAACACGTGAAAGTGAGTGACGCCGGCCTCAGCCAAACGCCGCAGATGCTGCACCGGTGCCGAGTCCTCTTCCGTGAAAGCCAGGTACTTGCCGCGCCAGCCGGCCCGGGTGCTCATATCGCGGATACTAAAGTCACGGATATGGCCTTCGTAAATCACGATATCTTCCGGGTGCTGCACCACAGGCACTTGACGCTGATCCCAGCCTTCCGGTTTAAAGTCGTCGTCGTTTAGATCGACAAACTGACTGAAAAGGCCATTCATCGAAACATTCAGCGAATAAGGATCGGTCGCTTCCATCACTTCCACAGCACGGGTCAGAGGGTGGTAAGCAGTGACCTGATAACGGTAAAACAACCGATCCAGCTCGTCCCGATCAGCGCTGTACGACCAGACGCCGGTATCGCGGTGGTAGTCCATCAGCACACTGTCTTGCAGCTCTTTGGCAGCATTGTAGACCTGCAAACGCACTTCATGGGCGGTAGGCGCCCAGACCGCGGTATGGATGCTGCCCGCCTCGTAATGAATCCCCAATTGGGCCGCCAGGGCACTGTTCTCGCCATAGGCATAGAGGTCATCCAGCACTTTGGCGGCCTGCACCCAGGTTGCACTTAACAGCTCACCGTCCTCATTGTAGGCGGCCAGCGCCAGTTGCTGACGCGCCAGCTGTTGCGCCTGCTCGCGGTCGAGATCCAGCATAAAGGCGGGTTGCCCGGCGAGGTGCGGCACCAGTGCCCGCTGCGCATCGGTTAAATCAACCGGCACCAGCTCAATCGACTGACCGGTCAGATCGTCATCCATCACTTCAATGCCGGCGTCGGCATCGTGAAATAAACGAACCCGGTTGGCGGTCCAGACATCGGCGTTCCAGATCAGGGTATGCTGATCAATCCAGTGGCCAGCGGCACCCTGCACACTGACGCCCAGCGACAGCAACGGGTACTCAAACACCGAAGCCACCCCGGAGAAGGTCCAGTTCATCCGGGCAAAGTCAGGGTCATCCTGCGACAATGGCATGATGAAATCACTGCCGCCCATCTCCTTGCCAGAGTCTTCGGTGCCAATGTGGATGATAAAGTTACCGCAAGCGCCTTCGGTACCGGCATAGCTTTCTTTCAGCTCCAGCAACCAATAGGCACCGTAGTTGGGATCGATGCCGGTGATCGGCAAGCCATTGTCCCAGGACGGCGCAATGGATTCCGGCTGATAAGCATCGCAGGCATCGTTGTTCCAGGTGTGCAGCCGCCAGCCATCGTAGTTGCCATCCTGCGGCCTTTTGTAGAACAGCACCGCCTGGTTTTCATTGGGGAAAATGACCGGATCCGGTGCATTGGGATCCGCCCCCACCACACAGCTTTCATTCATCGCATCCGGTACCGTCGGCGACGGGCATTGGATCGGCGGTGGGTCGATGCAGGCCGTGCCGGCCTGATTCGGAATTTGCGGCACAGCGCAGGTCAGCATCACCTGTCCCTGCTCGGTGGAATCGCCACCGCAAGCGCTGAGCAACAGCAACAGCAGCGCGCTGGCAGCCAGTTTCAGGCTTTGTTTGATGATAGACATGATTTCTTGCTCCAATTCGAATTCAGTTCAGTGCTCAGCCTTAGAAGACATAAACAGCGCCCAGGTAGTATTGCCGGCCAAAAAATTGCAGCGTGCCGGTCTGGGCTTGCTGGCCAAAGTAGCTCTTGGTTGGCTCATCGGTCAGGTTATTGACCTGAAACAAGAACTTCAGGTTGTCGTTCCACTGGTAACCGGCCTGCAAATCCACCACCGTTTCACTGTGGAAGTTGGTGACCTGCTCATCGATGCCAATCTGGGTCGAGACAAAGGGCGAGCGGTAACGGGCACTGACCCGGGTTTCAAAACCCTGATACTCCCAGAACAGAGTGGCTGTCAGCACCTCTTTCGATAAGCCCTCAAAGCTCATCGGCACCGGATCGCCGCCCAACGGGTTCACCAGACTGACCTCACTTTCGGTGTAGGAGTAGCTGCCACTGACCCCAAGACCAGACCAAAACTCCGGCAGGAAGTTAAAGACCTGGGTATAGGCCAGCTCAAGGCCTCGAATGTAGCCACCATCGTCGTTGTTCACTGCGGTGGAGAAGGCGCCATCGAAGGTCGCGCGCGGAACACCATCCTCGTTGATGATCTGATCCGGCACTGGGAAACCAGCCCCTTTAAAGTCAAACTCCTGAATGGTGAAGTCGTTGATAAAGGACTTGATGTCCTTGTAGAACACTGCAGCGACAAAAGCGCCTGCCGGGAAGTACACCTCGTAGGACAAGTCGTACTGAGTCGCTTCAAAGGGCCGCAAGAACGGGCTATTGGAGCTGTTGCCACTGACTTCGCCATCGTCGCTGATAAAAATAGCGGTATTGGAAGCCAAGCGGTTAATCGGCGGCCGCGACATCACTTTGGCAGCGGCAAAGCGCAGCTGGGTGTTGTCGGTCAGTCCCAGGTTCAGGTTCAGGCTGGGCAGGTAGTGGGTGTAGCTATCGCCAATAATGCCTGGCGCATAACGGCCATTGATCAGCCCAACTTCATCGACAATAAACTGGGCCCCTTGCAATGGATCGCCGGCAACATTGGCCAAATCGGTGGCCGACTGATCGCTGTGCACCCGCCGAACCCCGGCATTACCACGCAGCGGCAGGCCAAAGATTTCGGTATCCAGATTGACCATCAGATATGCGGCCAGCACATCCTCAAACACCCGGCCACTTTCCTGCATCGACCAGCTGTAGTTGGGTCCGACGCCAGGCGTCGGGCTGTTGATGACGTCCGGGTTGCCTGTGCCCCAGGTTTGCACCGGTTGTGGAGTACCCTGTGGGAACCAGGCATTGAGCGCCTTATCCAAATCAATCGCCAGATAGCTGGGGAAGTAACTGAATTTGCCTTTAAAGTCGACCACGCTCACCATATCTTGCGTTAAACGCAGCGGTGGCTGTGAGCTTAAGAAGGCGCCGTCACTGCCGTATTCAAACACCGAGCGATCGTTGCTGTAACGCCGCTCGGAGTAACGGACACCGGCTTCAATCGATCGCAGCACCGGCAGGTCCAGCTCATAGCTCAGATCCAGCCGGTACGCATTGACCGCATCCGAGTTTACATAAGGGTAAATGCCGTACTTGCTGACCATCACCCGATCGATATCGGAAAAGGCCGCCGCCTGATTAAAGCCCATATCCGGCAGGTTCAGACCATTCAACAAGTAGCTGATGGAGACATTGGTATCCAGCACCGGCACCTCGGCATTGGCGTCTTCAGCCACCAGGGACCACAGCAGGCCATTTCGAAAATCACTGCTGGCGGTCGAGCGCGAAACATCCAGCGACAGATTTAGCCGGTCGGTCACATCCCAGTCGGCGTTGATGCCAAAGCTGTTGACCTTGTTGAAGTCGCGGTTGTCGTCGTTGACAATTTCGACCCGGGTGAAGCTTTGTGAGGTACGGTTGAAAGTGCCGCCAATGACCGAGCTGTTGTTCAGCACCGGGTTGCCGACCGCAGCACTGGCGCCGCCGAGTTTGACCCGAAAGCCTCGGGCAAAGGCTTCCTTATCAAAGCGCGACAAAAAGGCATCGGCTTTTAAGGTAAAGTTACTAACCGGCGTCCACTCAACGGAGGCTAGGTAGCCGTTGCGGGTTTCTTCGCCGCCGCGATGCTGGATTTCAAAGCCTTCGCTTAGAAACTCCATTTGATCATTGCCAGTGACATCTTTTTGCGCGTTGTAAGCCAGGCCAATAAATTGGGTGGCCACACTGGGCTGATACAAGCGGGCATACCCCAGCGCCAACCCCAGAGTGTCGTCGAGGTACTTGCCCTGATAGGAAAAACTAAAGCGATGCCCCACACTTTGGCCATCCGGCACTTCACTGGCGCGATCATTTTTCATGCC
>SKGJ01000315.1 GCA_007117525.1 Alkalimonas sp. | reverse complement strand
GTAGCCAAGCGTTGTTGCAGCTGGTGCTGCTGCTGACTGCTGGCCAGGTTATCCTGCTGATGCTGCTGCAACGTCTGCAGCAAAGCCTGCAGATAGAACAGCAGATTGTCGCTTTCGGGCGACCTTGCTGCATCCATTGGCGGCTGCGCCGGGCTGCTGTGGAAACAGGCCAGCGCCTCTGTGGCCAGCTCAATCAATGTGCTGTGTAACGGTGCCAGCCGATGACCACTTGCTAACTGCAGGGCCAGGCTATCCAGACAGGCTTGCAGTTGCTGGCTTGATGCCAAGCTACCAGCGCTTTGCCGCAGACTGGCCTGAGCCAATGCCAGGGTATCCTTAAGCCCCTGCCACGCCTGTGGTGCCAGCAGTTGCTGCTGCCACTCATCCAGACTGTTGGCCAATGCCAGTAAGTGGCCGGCCAGATTGCCGCTGTCTACCGAGGACACATAGGCCGGCGCTAAAGGCTGCAAACTCTGGGTATCGTACCAGTTGTAAAAATGCCCCTGATAGCGGCCAAGCCGGTGCAAGCTGGCAAAGGTTTGCTCCAGCTTGTGGGTACTGGCGTGAGTGCCCAGCCAGCCAAAATCGCGCGCCGTGACCACCGACAACAGATAAACACCGATATTGGTAGGCGAGGTCCGGCGCGCAATGACCGGCTCCGGCAGTTGCTGAAAATTATCCGGCGGCAGCCAGTTGTCACTGGCACTAACAAAGCGTTCAAAAAACCGCCAGGTACGGCGGGCCACCAGCCGTAAGTTGCTCGCCTCGGTGGCAGACAGCGGCCGGCTTTGCTGCAGACTGGTAGGCAGGCTGAGCCAGTACATCAACGCGGGTGCCAGTTGCCATAGGATAATCAGCGGTGCCCACAGCGCCAGATTCTGTGATGCCTGCCAGCTAAGCAGCGCGGCACTAAACCAGCTCAGCACCAGGCCTGGTGCCATGTGGCGATAATAGCCCAGCAGGCTGAGTGGCCGCCTGGCACTACTTTGCGCGCTGGTGACCCACTGCAGCAGGTGCTTGCGGCTAACCAATAGCCGCCAGAGGGTAAGGCCAATGGCATGACCCATACGCCAGGCTTGGTCGGCCAGCAACACCAGTTGCAGCCCACTCTGGCTCAGGGTTTGGCCTAAATCAGCCAGCAAATTGCCATACAGGCTACGCAGCTGCACCGCACCGCCATTTTGCAAGATGCGGTGCTTAGGCAACCAGGTAAAACGACGCCGCAGCAAGGTCGGTAATAGCAACAACGTCAGCAGCAACAAAGTGGCAGTGACAGCCTGCGGCCAGGGCAGCAACAGCACCAGCACTAAGGCGATAAAGCCAGCCGGTGCCAGCAAAGAGCGGCGCAAGTTATCCAGTATTTTCCAGCGCCCCAACCATGGGATCCTGGCGCTAGCAGCCTGAGGGCGATTCAACCAGCCGGCAGCCAGCCAGGGCAGCAACTGCCAGTCGCCGCGGGTCCAGCGATGCTGCTGCTTTACCGCAACATCATAGCGATTGGGGAAATCTTCCACCACTTCGATATCCGATGCTAGGCCGGCGCGGGCGAAAATCCCCTCAAACAAATCATGGCTTAACATGCTGTTGTCGGGCACCCGTCCTGCTAAAGCGGCACTGAACGCATCGACATCGTATATGCCTTTGCCGGTAAAAGAGCCCTCGCCAAACAGATCCTGGTACAAGTCCGAAACAGCGCCGGCGTAAGGGTCAATACCGGCCGGCCCCGAGTTTAAGCGCAAATAGCGAGAGCCTTGCCCGGTTAACGCCAGTGCCGGTGTCACCCGCGGTTGTAAAATACCGTAACCGGCAATCACTCGTTGTTGTTGCGGACAAAACTGTGGCCGGTTCAGCGGGTGAGCCATTTTTCCCACCAGCTTTACCGCGGTATTGCGCGGCAGTCGGGTATCGGCATCTAAAGTAATGACATAACGCACCTGAGCTGGCACAACATCGGTTAACTGCGGGTAGGTTGCGCTGCTGCGACAAAAGCGGCTGGAGCCTCCGCGCAACAACTGATTTAAATCGCTTAGTTTGCCGCGTTTACGCTCTGCACCGATCCAGGCTTGTTCACTGGGATTGTATTCACGCTGGCGGTGCAACAGAAAAAACCGCTGCCCGGCAGCATCAGTGCTGCCATCCGGCCCTGCTGGCGGACCATACTGCTGGTTTAAGCTGATAATGCCGTCGATCGCTTGCTGCAACAGCGCCTGATCGCTGGCCAGGTGTTGCTGTGGTGCATCGGTAAAATCAGACAACAGCACAAAGCTGATAGCCCCGTGGCCGGCCGCCAGATAATGCTCTTCCAGCCGCTGCAAATGCTGGCGCAACTCTGCGGCATCACTTAACAACACCGGCACCGCCACCAGAGTGCGCAGTTCTGCCGGGATGCCCTGGGCTAACGCCAAGGCCGGTAACAGCTGAGCAGGGTTACAACGGCTGGCACTCTGCTGCAACAAGGCGCTGGCCAGCTCACTGACCACAATGCCAAGCGGCAGCAACAGCCACAACCAGGAGATGGCACTCAGCTCAAGCCACCAAAGCGCACCGAGCAGCAAGACACCGCTTAGCAGCAGCATTACGCTAAGGTAACCAGACACGCCTTGCCTGGCGATACCAAGGCGCAACCGTTGCAAGGCACGGGGCCGGATCCCCAGCTGTTGCTCTAACGCCGCACGACCGCTGCCCAGTAAATAAAAACCGCAGTCCGCTTCACGTGCCGCCTGCACCGGATGTTGCTCTGTAGTACTGGCATGCGCATCAGCCCAACGGATGAGTTGCAGCACTTTGCTGCTGACCACTAATTCAGCGCATTTGGCACGGCGTGCCAGTTGTTCAATGGCATTGCGGTACAGATTCCGACTGGCAAAATCCATCTCAGCAAAGCGACTGCCCGCAGCCAGCTGATGATCCACCAGGCTGACGTTTTCAAACAATTCCGTCCAGTCGATGGCTGAGATGTGCTGCATGCTGGTCATCACATTGCGCACACTGACATTGGATGCGCCCAGTTGTTGCTGCGCTCTGAGCACCACCTGATCAATGCTGTCGTTCTGGCTGGCCATTTGCTCACTGAGCCACTGCAAAGCCGGTGTAACCCCCGGGTCCTGATCGCGCAGCCGTTTCGCCAACTGAGCGGCAAAGTTATCGCTTAATGGTAACGAACACCCTGGCAGCAGCGCCTGCCAGCGGACCCCGGCCAGTAAAGCATCGGCTATCTGATCGGCGTCGGCCCGCTGCTTTAGTCCCAGGCTAATCTGATCGGTTAACCGGCGCAGGTTTTCAATTAGTACAAAACGCAACGTAATCGCCACAGCCCACAACTCACCAATACTCAGTGGCTGTTCCTGCTGATAGGCCGTTAAAAAGCGTGTCAGAATAACCGGGTCAAAATGACTGTCGGTATGAGCTACATAAGCCCAGGCAATACCCAGAACCCTGGGATAACCGCGAAAAGGGCCACTGGCCAGTTTGGGTAGCTGGCGGTAATAGCCCAGTGGTAAATCGTCTCGAATTTCACGGACTTGCTGCTCGACCAAATGATAATTGTCCAGCAGCCATTCCGCTGCGGGCTCGATGCTATGACCCGCCTGCAGCTCAGTTGCACTGACCCGGTAAGCCGCCAGCAAGGTATCGGCATTGACCGTCAAGCGCCGCTGCAGCGCGGGTCGAAAGATCTGACGCAGCTGCGGCAACAGGCGACTGTCTGCCTCAATGAGTTGCGCCTGTGCCAAACTATGGGCATGCAGCTCCAACCGCTCAACACTGAACAGCTCCGCCCGGATCGGGCTGCGTTGCTGCCATAAGTCCGGAGAAAGCCATCGGCAGCTGCGGCGGTGCAGCCGCTGCCGCCAGCCACTAAGTTGGTTGACCAACTGACGATACAAGGAACGAATAAATAATGGCGCAGCAAAGGACATGGCAACCTGCAGCAAATAGTCTAAGCGGTAACAGCGCAGCTTATAGAGCGACAGGCCTGTTGTCGGTGCGCTGTCGCACAGAGCCAGGGCACAGCCTGCGTACATCGCTTACTGTGCACAAACGGTCCGGCCAAGTTGCAGCAAGAACCTGTTGCTGCAAGAAGCAATGCAAAATGGCACTGACGCCTTGCCTGCTTTGCTGCTAAGATGTTTTCTATATAAATCAGATGACTGCTGCGCTATGCACACCGACTCGCTGCCAAAACTGCTATGGACACTCAAACACAGAGCTTCCGCCCTCGGGCCTGGCTTGCTGATGGCCACCGCTGCCATCGGTGGCTCGCATCTGGTGGCATCCACCCAGGCCGGCGCCCTCTTTGGCTGGCAGCTGCTCGGACTGATTTTACTGGTGAATGTACTGAAGTACCCCTTCTTCCGTTTTGGCGTGCAGTACACCCTGGAGCAGGGTGAAAGCTTACTGCAGGGTTATCAGCGCAAGGGTCGCGGCTATTTTTACAGCTTTATCGTGCTGAACCTGATTGCCGCGGTGGTCAATACCGCCGGGGTACTGCTGCTCACCGCCAGCTTGCTGCACTATGCGCTGCCCTGGCCCATATCGGTTACCCTGTTGTGCTGGCTGATTTTAGCGGTCTGTTTGCTGATTTTATTGCTTGGCCATTACCGGGCGCTGGATAAGGTCGCCAAGATCATTATGGTACTGCTCACCCTGGCAACCCTTAGCGCTGCGGTGATTGCCGCGATGAATGGTGCCATGGCGCCAGCGGATTATCAGGGGCCAAGCCCCTGGCAGCTGGCCATGCTGGGGTTTCTGGTCGCGCTGATGGGCTGGATGCCAGCGCCGATTGAAATTTCCGCGATCAGTTCGCTTTGGCTTACCGCCAAGCAGCGCCAGCAGCCCATCAGCCGCCAGCAAGGCTTGTTTGATTTTAACCTCGGCTACTGGCTGACCGCTGGTCTGGCGCTGGTGTTTGTCTCGCTGGGCGCTCTGGTGCAATACGGCAGTGATCAGCCGATTGCGCTGGCCGGTGCCGCTTTTGCCCAGCAGCTGATTGGCATGTACGGCAGCACCATTGGCGACTGGTCAAGGCCGCTGGTCGCTGCCATTGCCTTTTTGTGCATGTTTGGTACCACCATCACGGTGCTGGATGGCTACGCCAGAAGCCTGAATGAATCCTTTACCTTGCTTGGCGTGCACCAGCGTGGGCAGCGCCGCAGTTACCAGGGCTGGCTGCTGGCGCAAGCCCTGGCTGGCATGGCCGTGATCCTGTTCTTCCGCTCGGCGCTTGGCCCTATGCTCACCTTTGCCATGACACTGGCATTTCTAACCACACCGGTCTTTGCCTGGCTTAATTACCGACTGATGCGCCGCCACAGTACCCAGCCGCTATCGACGCTGCTGGTGTGGTGGAGCCGGCTGGGCCTCTTGTACCTGCTCGGCTTTGCGCTGTTGTTTGTACTGTGGCACACCAAGTTGTTGGGCTAACCCCTGCCTATTGACCTTCTTGTGGCGGCAAGGTGAGCACCAGCTGCTTAACCTGATTGGCGGCAATGTCCTCAGCCTGAAACAGCACCGGTCGCCATTGCAGCTGGCTAAAAACCTGGGTTTGATCATCAAAGTGCACCGATTCCGGGTCGTGTGACTGACTGTAGGCCAGCAACATCTTGGCTTTAGGGCCTTGCTCAGTAAACTGCAATGCCAGCACATAGCTGCTGCCATAATTGGTGCGGTAACCGTATGTGTTGTCTTCCAATTGCATCAGAGGGGAGCGATCGGGCCGGGCTTGTCCGGTAACAATGGTTGCCAGGCGCGAAGTACTGCGTGATTGTGCCAAGCCTTCTACCATATTAAAAACGCCTTCATACGAATAGCCGCCGTGCATCGGAATGGGTTGCTGGCCGCTGGCCTTAACCAAGTGTTGTACGTCGGCAAGTGCAGCCTGTGGATTGATGTTAGCCTGTTGCAGGCGACGCAGCGCTGCAGCCAGTGCCAGTAAAATCGGATCCTGCTCTGCTGGCTCCACCGCCAGCGCCAGCCCTGTTGGAGTTTCTGCCGGCAGCGCTGGATCAAAAGGGATAGCAAACAAGGTATCGGATAAATCCCGATGACCAGGCACCCGGAACTCTGCTAAAAACTCCCGCATCAAGAGCGCGCCCTGACTGCTGAGCTGATACTGGCCATCCCATTGCGCCAGCGCTTGGCAGGCGGGCGTCAGGTCCAATGCTTCATCCAGTTGCAATACAGGAGCGTCCTGGCAGCGCTGCAATAACGGCTGGTGCAGGGTTTCACCAAAGAGCGAGCCATTATGGTCGAGCACTTGTTGTAAGGCTGCCAAATCGAATTGGCCATCGTTGCCACTGACGATGGGGCTTGTCAATAACATCGCATTGTAGCGGGTACGTGGGCTGCGAATACTTTGCTCGGGCCCGTACACC
>SKGJ01000180.1 GCA_007117525.1 Alkalimonas sp. | reverse complement strand
CTGTTGCGGAGTGGGTCTGGATAGGGCTGGCCTTGCTGTTGCTTTGGGGCGGCTATCGGCTGGCAGGGCATTTTGCCCATCGGTTGGAGCGCGATGCGGTCCGGTTGCTCGAAGTCTTGCCTGAGTTGGGGCTTTGTCAGCAGCACGCGACCAGTTCAGCGAAGATCACTTAGCCAGCAGATCACATAGCCAGCCGTCACAGGATCGAGTACAATTCGCCGATATCCCAATCATGCCATCTGCCACCAGGCTGCGGTTTGAATGCATCGCAGCAGAGCCAGAATGCAACGCTTTAACAACTTGAGACATTATGCCTAAACTCAACCATATTCGTAACTTCTCGATCATTGCCCACATTGACCACGGCAAATCCACTTTGTCGGATCGTTTGATTCAGCATTGCGGTGGCCTGTCCGATCGTGAAATGCAGCAACAGGTACTTGATTCGATGGATCTGGAGCGCGAACGTGGCATCACCATCAAAGCGCAGAGTGTGACCTTGCACTACAAAGCGCGTGATGGAGAAACCTATCAGCTCAACTTTATCGATACACCGGGCCATGTCGATTTCAGCTACGAAGTCAGCCGCTCTTTAGCGGCCTGTGAAGGGGCCTTGCTGGTGGTGGATGCAGGCCAGGGCGTTGAAGCCCAGACGGTGGCCAATTGCTATACTGCCATTGAAATGGACCTGGAAGTTTTACCCATCCTCAACAAAATTGACTTGCCACAGGCCGATCCTGAGCGGGTCAGTGCCGAGGTTGAAGACATTATTGGCATTGAAGCCATGGATGCGGTGCGTTGCTCTGCCAAAACCGGGCTGGGCATCGAAGAGGTGCTGGAAGCCATCGTGCAAAAGATCCCGGCACCGGAAGGCGAGCCCGAAGCCCCAACCCAGGCGCTGATCATCGATTCCTGGTTTGACCCTTATCAGGGTGTCGTCTCTTTGGTGCGGGTAAAACATGGCCAAATTGCCAAAAAAGACAAAATCAAAGTGATGTCGACCGGTCAGGTTTATGAAGTCGATAAAATTGGTATCTTCAGCCCGAAGGCCACCGAGACACAGCTGCTGAAAACCGGCGAAGTAGGTTTTGTCATTGCCGGCATCAAAGAAATCAAAGGCGCGCCGGTCGGGGATACCCTGACACTGGCCAAACAAGCCGCCAGCGCGCCCTTGCCCGGCTTTAAGCGGGTTAAGCCCCAGGTTTATGCCGGTGTCTTCCCCATCTCATCCGACGATTACGAAGACTTCCGCGATGCCCTGGCCAAGCTCAGCCTGAACGACTCCTCTTTGTTTTACGAACCGGAAAGCTCGGGCGCTTTGGGCTTTGGTTTCCGTATTGGCTTCCTTGGCATGCTGCACATGGAGATTATCCAGGAGCGGCTGGAGCGGGAATACGATCTGGATTTGATTACCACAGCGCCGACCGTTATCTACGAAGTGGAAACCAAGTCGGGCGATGTGGTGATGGTGGACAACCCCAGCAGCTTGCCGGCGGTCAATGACATTGCCCAGATCCGTGAGCCCATCGTAGAAGCCCACATTCTGGTACCGCAAGAGTATCTTGGTAACGTCATTACCCTGTGTGTCGAGAAGCGGGGTACTCAAATCAACATGACCTACCATGGTCGTCAGGTGGCTGTGGTCTATGAGCTGCCGATGGCGGAAGTGGTGATGGATTTCTTCGACCGTTTAAAATCCACCAGCCGTGGTTATGCCTCGCTGGATTACAGCTTCAAGCACTTCCAGGAGTCGGATATGGTCCGGGTGGATGTGCTGATTAACGGTGAGCGGGTGGATGCATTGGCAATGATTTGCCACCGTGACTTTGCGCAGAATCGAGGCCGCTCACTGGCGGATAAACTCAAAGAGCTGATCCCGCGCCAGATGTTTGATATTGCCATTCAGGCGGCGATTGGCAATCACATTATTGCCCGCACCACGGTGAAGCAATTGCGGAAAAACGTGATTGCCAAGTGCTATGGCGGCGACGTCAGTCGGAAGAAAAAATTGCTGCAAAAGCAAAAAGAAGGCAAGAAACGGATGAAGCAGGTTGGCAACGTGGAAGTGCCGCAGGAAGCCTTCCTTGCTGTGCTGCGAATGGACAAATAACAGGATTTTTTTATGGCAGGATACTTTGCAATTTTTTTGGTGCTGCTGACGCTGGCCAGTGGTTTAATCTGGCTGCTGGATGCCCGGTTGTTTGCACCCAAACGCCGTCAGCAGGTGGAAACCGCTCTGGCTGCCGCCGGTGGCAAGTTGCCGCAGGAAACCCTTGACCGTCTGGCTCAAGAGCCCTGGCTGGCAGAAACTGCCCGCTCTATCTTTCCGATCATTGCGGCCATTACCATTTTGCGTTCTTTTTTGTTTGAGCCCTTTCAAATTCCATCGGGCTCGATGATGCCCACCTTGCTGGTGGGCGATTTTATTTTGGTGCAAAAGTTTGCCTACGATGTGAAAGACCCGGTCTTTCGCCGTACCTTGTACCGCAACAATCAGCCGCAACATGGTGATATTGCCGTCTTTAAATACCCGGAAAACCCGCGACTGGATTACATCAAGCGCATTATTGGTTTGCCGGGCGATCGGGTGATTTACCGTGACAAGCAGTTCTATATTCAGCGTGCTTGTACCGAAGCGCATCAGGGCAATTGCCCGGGGCTGGAGCAAGTGCGCTATACCTTTGCAGCCGATGGTGAGTTTACCCAGCAAGGCTTGCCGCAGCGCCGTTACCAGGAAACCCTGGGTGAGGCCAGTTACGATATTTTGCTGACACCGGCCTTGCCTGAACAAAAGCGTGATTACTACCGACAATCCGGCACTGCCATCGATGAGTGGCTGATACCGGAAGGGCACTACTTTGCGGTCGGTGACAACAGAGACAACAGCCGTGACAGTCGCTTCTTTGGCTTTGTGCATGAAGACCTGATGGTAGGCAAGGCGGTCTTTATCTGGATGAGCTTCGAGTTTAGCGACAATCCCGATCGCGTATTACCACGCTGGATCCCAGTGGGCATCCGTTTTGAACGTTTGGGGCGTATCCGCTAAATGACGAAAGAACAACACCCGCTAAGTCGTTTGATGCCGTTGTTAGGCTACCAATTTGAGCAAATTGGCCTGCTGCAGCAGGCTTTGACACATCGCAGCTGCAAAGGACGCCATAACGAGCGGCTGGAGTTTCTGGGCGATGCCATTTTAAGCATGGTGATTGCCGAGGCACTGTACCAGCATTTCCCCAATGCCAAAGAAGGGGAGCTGACCCGGATGCGTGCCAGCCTGGTCAAAGGCGTGACTCTGGCCGAAATTGCCGGCGAACTGTGCATTGCTGATTACCTGCGACTGGGGCCAGGTGAAATGAAAAGTGGCGGTCATCGCCGGGAGTCGATTCTTGCCGATGCCTTTGAAGCCATCCTTGGAGCCATCTACCTGGATGGTGGCCTGGAGGTCTGCAAGGAGCGGATTTTATTCTGGTTTGCCGGCCGCTTGCAGCGCATTACGCCGCAGCAACAAAAAGATTCCAAAACCCGGCTGCAAGAGTATTTGCAAGGTCGTCGTTTGGCCTTGCCGGTGTACCAGGTGGAGCAAACCCTGGGTGAGGCGCACAACCAGCAATTTACCGTGAGCTGCACCATCGAGGGGCGCGCACCGGTGCTGGCAACCGGCAGTTCACGTCGCAAAGCCGAACAGGATGCAGCGCACACCATGTTGGAGCAGATCCAGGATGAACACTGAAACCACAGCGCCTCAAACCCGTGCCGGTTTGGTGGCGATCGTTGGCCGACCCAATGTCGGTAAGTCGACCTTGCTCAATCAGCTGATTGGGCAAAAGGTCAGCATTACCTCGCGTAAACCGCAAACCACCCGCCATCGTATATTGGGGATTGATACCCGGGATGATGTGCAAACCGTCTATGTGGATACGCCTGGCCTGCACATTGAAGAAAAGCGCGCCATCAACCGTCTAATGAACCGTGCTGCAGCCAGCTCGATTCTGGATGTGGAGTTGGTGCTCTTTGTGGTGGAAGGCACCCGCTGGACTGAAGACGATCAAATGGTGCTTAGCCGGTTAAAGGCAGCAGCCAAGCCGGTGGTGCTGGTGGTCAATAAAACCGATCAGGTCGCCGACAAAGAAAAACTGATGCAGCAACTGCAGTGGCTGCATCAACAGCTGGATTGCCTGGCGATCGTGCCGGTGTCGGCAAAGAGCGGTAAAAGTGTCCCGGAGCTGCGCGAATTGGTGCAGCAACAATTGCCACCTTGTGAATTCTTTTTCCCGGAAGACTACGTCACCGATCGCTCGATGCGCTTTATGGCCGCGGAAATTGTCCGGGAAAAGCTGATGCGCTTTTTAGGCGATGAACTGCCGTATTCCGTGACGGTGGAAATAGAACGCTTCAAGTGGGAAGACAAACTGTACCATATTGCTGCCCTGGTGCTGGTTGAACGTGACAGCCAAAAACGGATGGTCATCGGCAATAAAGGCGAGCGGGTCAAAACCATTGCCACCGAAGCCCGCAAAGATTTGGAGCGTCTGCTGGAGCAGCAAGTGTTTCTGCAAATCTGGGTGAAAGTCAAATCCGGCTGGGCCGACGATGAGCGCGCTCTGCGCAGCCTGGGGTATGGCGAAAACTAGCCTGGCACTGCCCTGGCACTCGGCGTTCATTCTGCATCGCCGACCTCTGGCCGAGCACAAAGTGATCCTGCAATTGCTGCTGCCCGAACTGGGCCGTTTATCGGCGGTGATACGACCGCGCAGCGGCAAGCAGCGTCAACCGCTGCAGCCTTTTCAGCTATTGAGTGTGCAGCTGAGTGGCCGGGCGGATCTCAAAAGCATTGTGAAGCTGGAAGAACAAGCCCCTGGCCTTGCTTTGCAGGGGCAGGCGCTGTTCAGTGCCTTGTATCTGAATGAACTGTTGTGCCGGCTTTGGCCGGACAACCTGGCCAGCGACGAGCTGTTTCCACTTTACCAGCACAGTGTGCAGCAGCTGGCCAGGGTCGAGCCTGTCTTGCCGAGCCTTGAGCCAGTGCTACGACAATTCGAATTTGCCTTGTTGGCTGAACTTGGGATGCCAGTGGACTGGCAGTGCGATGCTGATGGCCAGCCGTTGCAGCCGGAATGCTACTATCAATGGCAGGCTGAACAAGGCTGGTGTGCTGCCGAACGCGGCTGGCTGGGTGAGTTGATACTGCAGCTTGGCCTGGGGTGCTGGCAGCAAGCCGGGTGCCGGCAAGCAGCCAAACAACTTAGCCGGCAATTGCTGCGGCCACTGCTTGGCGATAAGCCGTTGCAAAGTAAAGCTTTATTTCAAACGAAGCAGCCGGACAACCCAGGCGGGATTGCCTCGGCTGACAAACCCTGAAGGAGCCTCTGATGTCGTCAATTTATCTGGGTGTGAATATCGATCATGTGGCGACCTTGCGCCAAGCGCGTGGTACCAACTACCCGGAGCCGGTGCATGCGGCCCTGGTGGCCGAGCAAGCCGGCGCCGATGGCATTACCGTGCATTTGCGTGAGGACCGGCGCCACATCGTGGATCGCGATGTTTATTTGCTGCAGCAAACCATCAGCACCCGGCTCAACTTTGAGATGGCGGTGACCGAAGAAATGCTCGCCATCGCGCTTGAAGTTCAGCCGCACTTCTGTTGTCTGGTCCCGGAAAAGCGCGAGGAGCTAACCACGGAAGGCGGGCTGGATGTCGCCGGCCAACTGGAGAAGGTGCAGTCGGCCTGCGCACGCCTTGCTGAACAAGGCATTCTGGTGTCCTTGTTTATTGATCCGGATCCGGTGCAAATTGATGCGGTGCTGGCTGCAGGAGCCCCTTACATTGAATTGCATACCGGCCGTTACGCCGAAAGCGACGGAGAGGCGCAGCAGCAAGAGCTGGTGCGCATTCAAGATGCCGCTCGCTACGCCAGCAGCAAAGGGCTGGTGGTGAATGCCGGCCATGGCTTGCATTACCACAATGTGCAGCCCATTGCCGCGATACCGGAAATCTACGAGCTGAACATTGGCCATGCCATCGTCGCGCGCGCTATTTTTAGTGGCTTGCATGCGGCTGTAGCCGATATGAAGCAGCTGATGCTGGATGCGCGTCGCTAATGGCCATCGCCGGTTTGGGCACCGACATCGTGCAGCTCAGCCGCATTGAGCGCAGCCTGACACGAAGCCCGAAGCTGGCAGAGCGGGTGTTGACGCCGACTGAGCTGAGTGACTTTATCGGCCATGCCGAGCCGGCCCGCTTTTTGGCCAAACGCTTTGCCGCCAAAGAGGCGGCAGCCAAAGCGCTGGGTACCGGCATCGGTCGCGGTGTGTCCTGGCAGCAGTTTCAGATTGATCACGATGCACTGGGAGCGCCGCTGCTTCGCTGCAGCGGCTACAGCCT
>SKGJ01000035.1 GCA_007117525.1 Alkalimonas sp. | reverse complement strand
TTTGGGCTTTATCCGCTTTCAGCCTTCAGAGATCATGAAAATAGCCGTGCCGCTGGCCATTGCCTGGTTTATCTCCAGCCACAGCCTTCCTCCCCGGCTCTGGCGCTTGCTGGTCGGTTTCGTGATGTGCCTGATCCCCACCCTGTTGATTGCCAAACAACCCGACTTAGGCACCGCACTGCTGATTGCCACCTCGGGCGTTATGGTGCTGTTTCTGGCCGGCATGAGCTGGCGATTGATTGCGCTGATTGCCACCTTGATTTCGGCACTCTTGCCGGTGATGTGGTTCTTTGTGATGCACGACTACCAAAAGCGCCGGGTGCTGACCTTCTTAAACCCGGAGACCGACCCACTGGGTGCAGGCTACCATATTATTCAATCCAAAATCGCCATCGGCTCTGGCGGCTTGCAAGGCAAAGGCTGGCTGCAAGGCACCCAGTCGCAACTGGAGTTTTTGCCCGAGCGCCACACCGATTTTATCTTTTCGGTGCTCAGTGAAGAATTCGGCCTGATGGGTGTCACGGTGCTGATTAGCCTTTATTTGTTTGTGATTGGCCGTTGCTTGTTGATTGCCACCCGCGCCCAGGATAACTTTTCCAAGCTGGTCGCCGGCAGCGTCACCATGACTTTTTTCGTCTATATCTTTGTTAATATTGGCATGGTGTCCGGCTTGTTGCCGGTGGTTGGAGTACCGCTACCGCTGATCAGCTATGGTGGCACCTCCATGGTCACGCTGCTGGCTGCTTTTGGCATCCTGATGTCCATTGGTACCCACAAGCGCATGCTGGCTTCCTAACAAACAGGAGTTCTGTTGATGCCCTTTCGTTCTATAGTGCTATTGGTGACAGGCTTGGTGTTAACGGCATGCAGCCATCGGCCGGCACCGCCGTCTTCGGATCATATCTCCCCCAATGCCGGCCGCTACCAGTTTGAGCAGGATCACAAACCCGAGCGTCTGCCGACCTTGCTGGAAATGGTCGACCCCGAGCCCAGTATCCAACCTCTGAGCCGGGGTGGCAACCATGCCTACCGGATTTTTGGCGTCGATTATCAACCTAAAACTGAGCTGACCGAGTACAAAGCTACCGGCATTGCGTCATGGTATGGCATGAAGTTTCATGGCCACAAAACCTCGAATGGCGAGGTGTACGACATGTTCAGCATGAGCGCGGCTCACAAAACCTTGCCATTGCCTTCTTACGTTCGGGTCACCAATCTGGTCAACCAGAAAAGTGCCATAGTCCGGGTCAATGATCGGGGGCCATTTCACCAGGACCGCATCATCGATTTGTCCTATGCCGCCGCTCACAAAATCGGCATGCTGCAACAAGGTACAGCGCCGGTTCAGGTTGAGCTGATAGCCTCTCCGGCGATGCAGCCAATGCAGCAGGCTGAAGTACAGCTGGCTCAGGCCCGGCCAGAGCTGACAGAAAGCACGCCCGTTGCCGTGATTGAGCAACAGCCGCTGCCGGCTTGTTACATCCAGGTCTTTGCCAGTCAGAACGATCAACGCGCCGAAGAACTCGGCCAGGCGATCGAACAGCAACTGGCTTTTACCACCAAAATCAGTCACCATAATGGCCTTTACCGTTTGCTGGTTGGGCCGGTGCCAGCGCAACAGGCGCAGGACTGGTTGCAGCAACTGCAGGCCGATCGTTATCCTTCGGCTTACTTTACCGACAGCCGGGCATGCAGTTAGGTCAACACGCCCTAACCCGTTTGGTTTATTGATATCAGAAAGAAAGGTGCTATGAAAACTGTAATGCGTTGTCTTGCTTTTATTGTCGTCGGCTTGTTTATCAGCCAGGCGGAAGCGATCTCTGTGGTGCCGGCACCGCCCGAGGTGAATGCCAAAGGCCACTTGCTGGTCGACTTTGATACCGGCCGGGTACTATCGGAGCACAATGCCGATATGCTGCTGTCACCAGCCAGCCTGACCAAAATGATGACCGCCTACATGATTGGTACCGAGCTCAAAGCGGGCAACATCAGCGATCAGGACATGGTCACCATCAGTGAACAAGCCTGGGCGCGGAATTTTCCCGGCTCATCGCTGATGTTTATTGAAGTCGGTACCCAGGTCTCGGTGGCCGATCTGAACCGCGGCATTATGATTCAATCGGGCAATGACGCCTGCGTTGCCATGGCCGAGCACATTGCCGGCAGCGAAAGCGCCTTTGTTGATCTGATGAACGCCCATGCGGCCCGTCTGGGGATGCACAGCACCACCTTCGGCAACAGCCATGGTCTGCAGCACCCCGAGCAGCGCACCACGCCCCGCGACATGGCGATTTTATCCAAAGCTTTAATTCGCGACGTACCGGACATGTATGCCCTCTATTCCGAGCGCGAGTTTACCTACAACGACATTCGACAGTACAACCGCAACTCCCTGCTGTGGGATCGCAATCTGGCGGTCGATGGCATTAAAACCGGTTTTACCTCCGAAGCAGGCTTTAGTTTGATTACGTCAGCAACCCGGGATGGCATGCGACTGATCTCGGTGGTGATGGGCTCTCCCAGCGAGCAGGTTCGTGCCCAGGAAAACCGCAAATTGCTGAACTACGGCTTTCGCTTTTTTGAGACCACCGAGCCTTTCACGCCTGGCCAGGTGTTCGCAGAGCACAGAGTCTGGCAAGGGGCGGTGAACTCGGTCCGGCTGGGTGTCCGGCAGCAGGGCCTGGTGACCATTCCCCGCAGCCAACGCGCCAATCTGCAAACCGAGGTGGTGATGGACCAACAGCTGGTGGCACCGCTCGAACGCGGCCTGGTGGTCGGCTCACTCAGAGTCAGCCTGGATGGTGAATTGCTGGCCGAATACCCGCTGTCCACGCTGGAGCCGATTGAGCGCGGCGGCTTCTTTAAGCGACTGCTGGACTATCTGCGCATGCTGTTTAGCTAAACGCTTTAACGCACAACCGTTAGCCCCCCTGTTACAACCCGGCGAAATGCAGTAAAATAGCCGGGTTGTTTGATCTGGAGGCCGGTATGGTAACCCCTGTAAAAAATACCAACTTTGACGCACTGCTGGAATTTCCCTGCCAGGTTCATTTTAAAGTCATGGGCGTGGCGCATGAGCGCCTGGTGGATGACATCATCGAAGTGCTGCAACAGCATGCAGCACCAGCCGACTACAGCCCCAGCATTCAACCCAGTGCCAAAGGCAACTATCACTCGGTACGGATCGCTGTGCAGGTGGAAGACAAAACCCACATGGAACTGCTGTACACCGAGCTCAGCCGACTGGAGCTGGTACGCTACGTGCTTTGATGCACGCTAGCAGTACGCACTCACAATGCAGACACAGACACCGGAATCCAGCATAAATCAAGCCCTGCCCCCGTTGATCATCCGTCAACTTGGGCTGCAGCCCTATTTGCCGATTTGGCAGGCCATGCAAGCCTTTACCGATCAACGCACAGCAGAGAGCCCGGATGAATTGTGGTTTGTGCAGCATCAGCCTGTCTTTACCCAGGGCCAGGCCGGCAAAGCCGAGCACATTCTGGCCAGTGGGGATATCCCGGTGGTGCAGGTTGATCGCGGCGGTCAGGTCACCTACCATGGCCCTGGCCAGCAAATGGTGTACGTGCTGCTGGACATCAAACGGCGCAAAATGGGTGTCAGGCAGCTGGTGACCCTGCTGGAACAGGTGCTGATTGACACCCTGGCCAGCTTCGATATTGCGGCTTACGCCAAAGCCGATGCACCCGGTGTTTACGTGGATGAGCGTAAAATCGCTTCGCTGGGCTTGCGCATTCGCAAAGGCTGCAGCTTTCATGGCCTGGCATTGAACGTCGATATGGATCTAGCGCCTTTTGGCCGCATCAACCCCTGCGGTTATGCCGGCCTTGAAATGATCCAATGCCGTGATTTTGGCCCTATAACACTGGCCGACATTGAACAACAACTTATTCAGCAGTTCAGCCAGCAACTTGGCTGCAACCATCTAAACTACTCGACCGAATTGGACTGTCAGCATGACTAAAACCGCACGTATGCAACCTGGCGTTAAACTCCGTGACGCCGAAAAAATGGCTTTAATTCCCGTTAAGGTACTGCCGACAGAGCGGGATAAAATGCTGCGCAAGCCGGACTGGCTGAAAATTAAGCTCCCAAAAAGTTCTGAGCGCATTGATGAAATCAAGGGCGCCATGCGCAAACATGGCTTGCACTCAGTGTGTGAAGAAGCCGCTTGCCCAAATTTGCCAGAGTGCTTTAACCACGGCACCGCCACCTTTATGATTTTAGGTGCCATTTGCACCCGGCGCTGCCCTTTCTGCGACGTGGCCCATGGCCGGCCTTTACCACCCAGTGCCGAAGAGCCTGAAAAGCTGGCATTGACCATTCGGGATATGAAGCTGAAGTACGTGGTGATCACCTCGGTCGACCGCGACGATCTACGCGATGGCGGCGCTCAGCACTTTGCCGACTGCATTCGCGAGATCCGCAAGCACAGCCCGGCGATTAAAATCGAAGTACTGGTACCGGATTTTCGTGGCCGGATGGACACGGCGCTGGATATCCTGACGCAAACCCCGCCGGATGTATTCAACCACAACCTGGAAACCGCCCCCCGGCTCTACAAGCTGGCACGTCCAGGTGCCGACTACAAATGGTCCTTGCAACTGCTCAAGCGCTTTAAAGAAGCGCACCCACATATTTCCACCAAGTCCGGTTTAATGGTTGGCCTGGGTGAAACCACGGAAGAGCTGATCGAAGTGCTGAAAGACTTACGGGCACACAATGTCGACATGCTGACCGTGGGCCAGTACCTGCAGCCCAGCAAGCATCACCTGCCGGTAGAGCGTTATGTGCCGCCTGCTGAGTTTGATGAGATCAAACGCATTGCCTACGAGCTGGGCTTTAAGCATGCTGCCTGCGGGCCTTTCGTCCGCTCCAGCTACCATGCCGATCGTCAGGCTGCCGGTGAGGAAATTGTCAGCAGCTTTACTCCAAATTAAAACGAGCACAAAAGCCACTCTGGTGGCTTTTTTGTTGACTAGACGCAGGAACATTTGCCATTGTAGAGCTATGCTTAGCCAAGTGCATACTCAGGAGATAGCAGAGTGGACAACCGCCGTTTTCACAGGATCGCATTCCAAGGCCCAGCCAGTCTGCATGTTGGCCAAAAAAGCTATGACACTACGCTCTGGGATTTGTCGCTCAAAGGTGCTCTGGTCACCAAACCAGAAAGCTTGCCCGACTCAACCAAACAGATGGAGCTGCATTTCCCGCTGCAAGACAGCCAACTGAGTATTCAGATGCTGGTCAGCATTGCCCATCAACGGGAAAACTTGTTGGGTTTGCACTGCGAAAAAATAGATCTCGACAGCATCAGTCACTTAAAACGACTGGTGCAACTGAACCTGGGTGATGATCAGCTGCTGGAGCGTGAGCTCTCTGAGCTAACTCATAAAGATTAAGCAAGCGACTGGCATCGGGGTAACCCAACTCCTCAGCCAACTGCATCAGCCGCAGCCAATCCGCATCATCCTCTTGCAACCGGGCCTGATAGGCCAGAAAATACTGCACCGGCATCAACTGCTCGGGCTGCTGCAGTTGCTGCTCCACCAATTGCAGGTAGTAATCCGGCAAATCCAGCTGGTGCCATTCCATGCTGTTGCTTTCGGTAATCAGCCGATAGGCCTGATAGGGGGTGTTGTTGCAGGTATCGACCGGTGTCAGCGCCAATGGCTCTGGCAAGCGGCCCCAGTGCTGTTGATACGCCGCCAGCTGGTCACGGCCTATCAGAATGTTGGGATAGAGGCGATCGGGCTGACAGACTTCACGGGCGGCTTCGGCGGGCAGCGCATACTCATCCATAAACTGGAAAATATGCATGAATTCATGCCGCAGCAGGGATAGTCCGGCCCGCTCGGGCAGCTGAATGATGCCATTGTTGTAGCTTGCTTTGCCACGCCCCCCCACAATCACCAACTGCTGCACCGAAGCATCGCGCACATAAGGAATTAAGCGCTGGTAATCACAGCCAATCCGGGTATCACTGCTCTCGGTACAGGCAAGCTCAGTGCTGCTGATCAGTCGAAGTGGGGTAAAGCAGACCGCCAGCTGGCTCAACTGGCTATCCTGTTGCCAATCATGCTGCAGTTGTTGCCATTGACGGGCCGCGGCGCTGTTGACCGCAATAGGTTGAATGCGCAACTGGCAGCCCTGCTCAGGAAACCAGCCAGGCTGGTCGGTCAGTCCCGGATAGAGCCAAAACGGCCAGTCGGCTTGGGAGCGGGCTTGCAGATGCCAGAGCCCGAGCGCGGCTAAATCGAGTTCCGAGTCCTCAAGCGACTGCTGATGCTGCTGTTCCAGCCATTTAGCCGTAGCCAGAGCCCCCTGCTGGCGTTGCCGTAACATCACGGCACCGGTTGCGGCAGCGGGCTCGCCAAGCGACCAGGCGTGTTCAAACCAGTGCTGGGCAGCGTCGA
>SKGJ01000394.1 GCA_007117525.1 Alkalimonas sp. | reverse complement strand
CTCGAAGGTGGCCGCCAGGATCACGGTGGCAATTTGGGTTTTATCACCAATTTCAGCCAAAAAGAACAAAATGCAGCTGGCCATAAAGGCACCGAATTTAAGCACACCGGTATCTTCGCTGTCGTCTTTGTCCGGGATCAGCAGCCAGAGTGCGACCACAATAAAAGAGCCACCCAGCAGCCAACCCTGCCAGCCTGCCGGAATAAACTGCGCCACCCAGACACCCAGCCAGGCCGAAGCTGCATGATTTAACAAGGTAGCCACCAGAATACCGGCGATAATGGCTAATTTGGAACGAAAACGAGCTGCCAGAAACAACGAAAGAAGCTGGGTTTTATCGCCAATCTCGGCAATAGCGACTGCGGTGAATGAAGCAAGAAAAGCATCCATGGGAACGACTCAGCGGGAACTTCAACCAAAGACACGCTACAGACTCCCGCTATGGGTCTGTGGCATGTCTCAGGTCTCATCAGTTTGCAGCGCGGCTGCAAATGTTGTTGCCATGTGCATTGAGGCACAAGGATGTTGACAACAGCGCCAGTCAAGATGGGCTGGCCGATTACTCCCCCAAGCGCGGTGCGGATTGTATCTCGTTGAAAATAGAGATGCAAGTGCGTCTTTTGCTGGATTAAGCACAGGTTCAGTTGTAGTCTGTTAATCTTTAATGAAGGCTAGAACTAAACCATTCCGGTTTTTGTCTCATATACTAGGGCCAACACGCCCTAAGCTATTGAATGCGTTTCAGGAGTTGATCATGTCCAATTCAGTAAGTGCTACTCAGGCAGTCTCTGCGCAGAAATCACAGCTTCGCCTGGCTGTCTCAACTTTTTGTTTAGTATTGGCCCTGCTTATCCTGACGGGCTGTGCCAGCAAGCCAGAACCGCGCATTGACTACGCCCGGGATGTGAACTTTGCCCAGTACCAGACTTTTGGCTTTTTTGAAAATCCAGAAACCAACACTGCCGAGTACCAAAGCCTGCTGACTGATCA
This sequence comes from Alkalimonas sp., assembly GCA_007117525.1. Taxonomy (GTDB): domain Bacteria; phylum Pseudomonadota; class Gammaproteobacteria; order Enterobacterales; family Alteromonadaceae; genus Alkalimonas; species Alkalimonas delamerensis. Next base: position 5,474 of record SKGJ01000394.1, on the reverse strand, counting down.
CTTCAAATCTGCTTTGCGTCGTGAAATGGAAGCTTTGGGCTACCGTTACCAGGCTGAAGAGCCACAACTGCTGCTGAATTTTGCCTCCATCACCGAAGACAGAACTGATATCCGCAGCAGCCCCTTCCGTGCCAACGTTGGTTTTGGCCGTTATGGCTACCGCTCGGCTTGGCACCTGGGTTTTCCCATCTATCAGTCGGATATCGAAACCGTGCACTACAAACAAGGCACTGTGCGCATTGATTTGGTCGATGCCGCCCAAAACCGCCTGATTTGGCAAGGGGTGCAAGAAGGCCGTCTGACCCGCGACGCGCTGAAAAATCCAAAGCAAGCAGTGGATGAAACCGTGGCTTTAATTTTTCAACGCTTTCCAACCCGACAGCCCTGAGTCAGTCAGAGCTGGATGAAAGCAGTCTGCGGGCTGCTTTTTTTGTGGCTAAAAAAAACCGGCCAATATGGCCGGTAAAGGAATTCAGGTTGCATCAGATCCAGCACAGACCGATACCAACCCGCACTCCCACAGGAGGAACAAACACCCCTCTTTCGACAGGCTGTGCTAGTATGTCAGGCCTTAATGACAGCTTAATGACGATGCCACCCCTTTGCTGAACTTTCGCCACACCAAACAAAAACAGGTGCTGCTGATCGCTTTGCCAATGATCGCCTCCAACCTGACCATCCCCTTGCTTTCTTTGGTAGATACCGCCGTAGTCGGCCATTTAGAGCATGCCTGGTATTTAGGCGGGGTCGCCCTTGGCAGCAGTTTAATCAGCCTGGTCTTTCTGCTGCTGGGCTTTTTGCGCATGAGCACCACAGGGCTCACGGCTCAGGCACTGGGAGCCAAGCAGCCGGATGCTCAGCGTGATGCCTTGTTGCAAGGCATGCTGGTGGCAACCGGCCTGGCCTTGCTGCTGTTGCTGTTGCACCCCTTGGTGATGCCGCTGGTGCAGCTGGTTAGTCAGGCCAGCAGCGAGGTGTTGGAGCAAGCAGGCATTTATTTTCAGATCCGCATCTGGAGTGCCCCCGCTGCCTTGCTTAATATGGTGTTGCTTGGCTGGTTTCTGGGCTTGCACAACGCCCGTTACCCAATGATGCTGCTGATCTGGAATCAAAGCCTGAACATTGTGCTGGATCTGTTGTTTGTGCTTGGCTTTGGCTGGAAAGTAGCCGGTGTGGCGGCCGCCTCCGTTTTGGCCGATTACAGCACTCTGCTGCTGGCCTTACTGCTGGTCCGAAAACTATGGCAGCAGCATCAACTTCCTCGCTTTAACCTGCTACAACTCAAGCAACTGACTGGCTACCCACGGCTGTTTGCCCTCAACCGTGATATTTTTATTCGCAGCCTTTGCCTGCAATGCGTCTTTGTGTTCATTGCCTTTCGGGGTGCCAGTTATGGCGATACCATCGTCGCAGCCAATGCGGTGCTGATTACCTTTCTGATGCTGGTGTCCTATGCACTGGACGGTTTTGCCTATGCCGCCGAAGCCTTAACGGGCAAAGCCGTTGGTGCCCGTGATCCATCCGAGCTAACCACCCTGTTCCGACTATTGGCGGGCTGGGGCCTGGTGTTGGGTCTTGGTTTTAGCGGCCTGTTCTGGCTGGGTGGCCCTACCCTGATAGCGCTGTTAACCAGCATTGAAGAGGTTCGGCAGCAAGCCAGTCTGTTCTTGCCCTGGCTCTATGGCTTGCCGCTGATTGCGGTCTGGAGCTATCTGCTGGATGGCATCTACATAGGTGCCACAAAAGCCAAAGCAATGCGCAACAGCATGCTGCTGTCCTTTGCAGGTTTTGTGATCTGCTTCGCTTTGCTGCAGGGGCTGGATAATCATGCACTCTGGCTGGCGCTGTCGGTCTTTATGCTGTTGCGGGGCCTGACGCTTGGCTGGCCTTTGCATCGTGGCGGCGCTCATTCCTTACTGAACCATTAAAAAAATTCAAGTTGTGTAATTTTCAGCCGAAAAACTGGATAGGCTATACTTCGTCCAGAACCAACTGAGGTACTTACTTATGGCGATAGCACCTATCCCCCCCAAAGCTGCCGAAACTAGCGGCAAGCAGGAGTCGGCATCCAAGTCCGGGTTGGAAAAAGCCGTTGCGGATCGCGCTGCCAAAGATACGGCTAAAAATGCCCAGAATGCAGCCATTTTGGCAGCCAACGAGCAGGTCAGTTTGAAAGCCAACAGCGAAAGTCTTCGCTTGCTGTACAAAACCGCACTGGAGGCCATTAACAAAGAACTGGAGCCGGTATTGGGCGAAAATGCCGCCCAGAAAACCTACGACTCCGGTATTGATGTCTCGCCAGAAGCGACCGCCGAGCGCATTGTTAGCTTTGCCACCAAGTTTTATGGCCGCTATGAAAAAATGACACCGGATATGGATGAGCAAGAGCGGCTGGATAGCTTCTTAAAGATCATTGGCGGTGCCATCGATCAGGGCTTTAGCGAAGCCAAAGACATTTTAAAAGGCCTGAATGTGTACGAAGGTGAGATTGAAAGCAATGTCGATGCCACCTACGACTATGTGCTGAAAGGCCTGGCGCAATTCCGTGAGCGGATGGAAGAGTTGATGCAGAAAGAAAGCAACGATAATCCCGCGGTTTAGCAGCCAAAAAAAACCGGGCCAACGAGCCCGGTTTTTCATGGTCATACCTTCACAATTTATAAATTGTCTTCAAACAACTTAAAGATACGACGGTATTGATCCAGCCAGCTGCTGGGCTGGACATAACCGTGATCTTCGACCGGATAAATCGCCGTTTCAAAATGTGGGATTTCCAGCTCGATAAAGCGCTGTACCAACCGCACCACATCCTGGAAGAATACATTACGATCGACCATAGGCGCACTGATCAGCAGCGGGTAACGCAAGCCTTCTGCAAAGTAAATCGGCGAGCTGCGTTCATAAGCAATGGGATCAATGTCCGGCGTGTTCAGGATATTGCTGGTGTACGGGTGATTGTAATAGGCCCAGTCGCTAACCGGGCGCAGAGCGGCACCAGCGCGGAACAGTTCCGGCTCGTTAAACATGGCCATAAAAGTCATAAAACCGCCGTAGGAGCCACCGTAAGTACCAACCCGGTTGCGATCAACATGAACGTTCTCCACCATCCAGTTGACGCCATCCACCAGATCTTCCACTTCCGGCGTGCCCATTTGCCGGTAAATGGCGGTGCGCCAGTCACGGCCATAGCCTTTCGATGCCCGATAATCCATATCCAGCACCACGTAGCCATGCTGCGCCAACAAATTGTGGAACAAGAACTCGCGGAAATACACCGACCAGCCCAGATCGCTGTTTTGCAGGTAGCCGGCACCATGGTTAAAGATCACCGCTCGGTGGCGCTCGCCCTGGCCGTGGTTTTCCGGTAAATACAGCTTGGAGTAGATAGGATCGGCCTGATGACTTGATGGCACAGGCACAATCTTAGGTGCTTGCAATGGCAAGGCTTTGAAGGCATCGGAAATGGTATAAGTCAGGCGCTGCACCTCAGCCGCAGGCTCGGCTGAGGTGACATACAGCTCATGCGGCTTCAGGTTGTTGGAGTAACGCAACAACAAACGGCTTTCATCCGGAGACAATTGAAAATCAATGGCACCTGGCAATTGGGTCACTTGCTGCAAGCTGTTGTTGCTAAGCTGCAACCGAAACACATCGTACTGCCCCGGATGATTGCGGTTGCCTTTAAAGTAGACAAAACGGCCATCGCGGGTCAGGACCGGGTTGGCAACTTCAAAAGTGCCTTCGGTCCGCTTTTGTGGCCGGCGCTGATCCAGTTGCTTGGTATAGAGGTGGGAAAAACCACTTTCTTCCGACAAGAAGTAGATGGTATCGCCGGCAGGCAGCCAGCCAAAATCATTGAACGCGTAATTGACCCAGGCCGGATCGTGCAACCGGTGCTGTGGCACCAACCGTTTGTTGGCAAAGTCGACTGTGGCTAGCCAGCGATCCTTGTTGTCAAAGGCTTTCAGCATCACAGCCACTTCGGTGCCCTGCGCATTCCAGCGCATGGCACTTTGAGTCCAGTACCAATCAGTCATCAGCCCAATATCGCGAATGATTTTTTCACTGCGGTAACGCTCACCACGAGCCCGGGCATTCTCGGCTTTCACATCTTTCAGCACGTCTTCGTTGTAGCCAGGCAAACGGCTGTAACTGAGCACTTGCTGCTTGCCATCGCTTAAGTCAACCAGGATCAACTCCTGCGGCAAAGGTTTGAAATCATGCACGCGGGCCCGAACCGACTCGGCAATGATGTCACCACTTGGCGTGATGTAATTGGGCATGATGTCGCGATCGTTGCTGCTTTGCTGCTCACGAACGGCCACCAGCAGGTAGTTGCCCTGCGGCGACAAGCTGGCATCAACAATGTGCTTGTTGCGGCCAACGTAAATGCTTTGCGGCGGCATCGCCGGGCTTTGTTGTTTCAGGGTTTGCTCTTGCTGATGGCGCTCTTGCTGGTTGCGGTGTTGCAACGCAATAAAATCGATCAGCTTGTGCTGCTCTTGTGCCAGATAGCTTGCAGGCACGGCCGGTGCTTTCGGTGCATCTTCGGTTCGGATACTGAACAATTGCTCGGTCAGACCCGTCTGCGGGTCAACCGCAAAATACTGCCAACCGGTGCGGTAAGCCAGACGACCATCGGTCAGAAACTGTGGATCGCGCTGCGCATCCTGGGTACGGGTCAACTGACGGATGGCACCACTTTCGCTGTCATGGACAAACAGATTGCCCTGAAAAATATAAGCCTGCAGCCGACCATCGCTGGAGTATACAGCGTTGGCCGCTCCCATTTGATGCAGCTCGGCCAAAGGCACCTGCTCGCCGTTGTCCCGGCTGCTGTCGTGAATTGAGCGACGATACCAATCGCGAAGCTCACTGCCTTCACGTTTGCGCTGGTAATAAATGAACTGGCTGTCGGCCGACCAGAACTCATTTTCCGCCTGACGTCCCAGCCAGTCTGGGTGCGCCATAATCTGCTCCATGGTCAAGCGAATGCTGGCATCGCCCGGATAAACCGGATCCAACTGAATGGTTTCAACAGCGTAGGTTCTGGGTTCTGACTTGGCCTGCACAGGCGCAGCCAGCAGCGAGGCACCGGCCAGCGCCATGGCCAGCAAGGAAATCGATAATGGTTTCATAGTGGTACTTTTTTGGTTGTTGGACGTATGGACTATGCGCCTTTATACAAAGGCTACCGTCTGGATGCAAGCAAAGCAGGACTAAGAGGGGAAGAAACAGGTTTAATCGCAACAGTCAGACGCCAGCAGACGACGACTGTTGCAAACTGACAGAAAGATTAAGCCGCGACCAACTCACGACTGACTTCAGCGATGCGTTGCTCCGCCTTTTCCAGCGCTTTGGTTGCCGCTTCTTCGCCCAGGTTCAAGCCCTCGGCATAGATAAAGTGCTGCTCACTTAAGCCAATGAAGTTGAAAAATTGCTGTAAGAATGGGGTTTGGCTGTCGGCTGCAGTG
>SKGJ01000392.1 GCA_007117525.1 Alkalimonas sp. | reverse complement strand
TTTTCTTTCACTGTGTCGAGTCCTTTAGCGTCAAGCCTTCGAACTACCAGCAGAAACTCTTCTCCACCCCAGCGTATCAGCAGATCTTCAGCTCGCAGTATGTCCGTTAAACGTGCGCTGACGCTTTTCAGAACCAGATCGCCCACATCGTGGCCAAAGCTGTCATTGATCTGCTTGAATTGATCGAGATCGAACAGGATGACCAAATCGCCCGGCTGCTCCGGGAACGTCGATAAGGCACGGCGGTTGTAAAGCTGAGTGAGTGGGTCTCGATTGGACAACTCGGTGAGTTCCTGGTTCGCCGCTGATAACTGCCGATTCAGCGTGCGCACATAGCGCGCCCCAAAAAGCGCGAAAGCCAGTGCAATAAAGAGCACTGCCGAGAGCAGCATCACCCAGCGCTGATTGCGCTGCTGATCGGCAATGCGGGCATCACGTAAAGCCGACTCTTGCTCGAGCAACTGAATGCGCAAACTGGCTTCCTGCGTATCGTAACGTACTTGCAGCTCAGCCAGTGACCGCTCACGTTCGGCTTGATACGAGGCTTCACGCAACTGCAGTTGCTGCCGTACAATGGAGAGCGCCCGTTCAACCATGCCAGCGGTTTGATAGGCATCGGCCAGGTAGTTCAGCATATCGGCCTGGATCCCGGCAGGCGCCAGCTGACTAAAATCGGCAAAGGCAGCCTCCATAATCGGAAAGCCCTGCTCGTAATTCCCCTGCTTCACCATCACATAGCCCTGGTTAAACCGCATAATGTGCAGCTCGTACCTGTTGCCTATCTGCCGCCCAATCCGGATACCCTCGATAAAATACTGTTCAGCCACCTCGAAATTCTCTCGATGCAGATTCAAGGTGCCAAGATTATTGAAAGCCAGCATTTGGGTGCGGCCAACCGGCTCCCCCGGTGGTGGCGTGGTTGCCTTTAAGAAGTCGGACTCCGCAACATCGGTATGTCCTTCGGTGACTTGAATCACAAAGCCACGCACCATGTAAAGTTCGGGTAACCGATCGGGTATGCCATAACGGTAGGCCTCTTCGATGGTGTTATCCAGAGTTTGACGGGCGCGTTCAAAATGACGCAAGCGGGCATGCGTACGCCCCACATGCAAGTTAATAAACTGACGGCGGTGCTGCAGCTTATCGTCCTGCAAGGTCATCACCACCTCGTGTGCTTGCAATAAGTAATGAAGAGCCCGCTCATGGTTGTGCAGTAGATCGTAACCACGTCCAATTAAGTGCAGTTGATGAAACTGCACTCTGGCTTCATCGGTGTTTAAAGCCTGCAGTTCAGCCAGCAATTCACGCATGCCCTCGCGCTTTTGCGCATGCAGGTAGATTTCGCCCCGGGCAAGCAGCAGCTCGGCTTGCGCATGAGGACTGTCCGCAACAGCAGGCTGGTTGAGGGTGCCAGCCAGCATGGCCAAAGCCTCATCCACCGCATGGTCTTGTATGGCGAGGGCCAGTGCCTGATAGGCCCGCACCCGGGCATAGGTCGCGCTGGGGATTTGGGTGTCCAGTTCACGCAAAATTAAAGGCAGTGCTTGTGGCTCCCGCGATACCAGGCTTAAACCAAAGGCCTCATCCAGCCGTGCTTCCAGCACTGTATCCCGTTCGGCACCATAACCAGGCAGCAAAACGAGACCACTTAAACACAACCACACCAGCAGCACTATGGACTTGTTCTTCATTATTGCATGCACCTCAAAGGTTCTGGCTGTTGACACCAACCTATTGGATTAAGTGTATACCGAAACACCCATAAGCCAAGCAAGCATCAGCTAAGTCGTCTCAACCTTGGCTTCCAGGTACTGCAAAAAATGCCTGGCTGCGGCCGATAAGGGGTGATCGTTGCGCCAGACCACATACCAGTGCCGGCTGAGTGGAAAGCCATCGACTTGCAACATAGTCAGAGGCTCTTTGAACGCTGCGACTTCACTGCTGCCGGCGGCCGGCCATAACGGGGGGAAAATCGCCAGACGGGAAAGTACGGCAATCCCCAACCCAGCCGCTACTGCGTGTTTAATGGCTTCATTACTGCCCAGACTCATGGCCACAGCCGGCTCAAACCTTTGCTTTTTAAAATGTTGCTCTGCTGCCATTCGGGTGCCACTGCCCGGCTCACGCATTAACCAGCGCTCTTGCGCCAAGTCCTGCAGCGTCAGCGCCTGCCGGGCTAGCCGATGTGCAGCCGGTGCAATCACCACCAACGGGTTTGTTTGAAACTCCAGCGATGCCAGCGGCAAGTGTTCCGGTGGCATCATCATCACCACCAGATCGTCCAGCCCCTGTTCCAGCCGGCCAACGACACGATCGCGGTTTTCAATCGCCAACTCAATATCCACCCCTGGGTGTGCCGCGGCAAAACTGCCCAGCAAGTCTGGAACGAAGTATTCGGCGGTAGTCACAGCGGCTAATTTAAGCCGCCCCCGCACCAGACCATGGATATCAGCCAAACGCGACTCAAGCCGTTGCCAGCATGCGGCCAGCTCCCGCACCGTGCCATAAAGTGCTTCACCAGCCTGTGTTAGCTGAATGCTCCGGCCATGCTGCTGAAATAATGGCTCACCCAACGTCGACGCCAACTCACGCAGCTGGACCGACACGGTTGGCTGGCTTACACAGAGCTCCTTGGCCGCTCGGGTAACCGACAGCAAGCGGGCACTTGCTTCAAAGGCGCGCAGTTGTTGCGGAGTAATCCGCTGAAACCGCGCCAGAGTGCTGGCTGGCATGGGTATCTCCTAACGCGAATAGTATTGCTGTAAATTATAGCTTTAAAGCTATGAGTTTAATAAAAACTAAGTATTTTTATTTATGAGTCAGCTTGCGTAAAGTGCTCCCATACCAACCACTGGAGAACAATAATGCGTGACGATAGCTCTGTAATTAGCACCCCTGCAACCAGAGTGGCAAAGACAGCCGCGCAAGACATCGCCATTACTGTAGCACTTGGCGATGGCATAGGCCCGGAGATCACCCGGGCGACCTTGCAAATTTTGCATGCTGCCGGAGCCCGGATTGAACCCGAGTTTATTGACATCGGTGAAAAGGTTTATTTATCCGGCCACAGCGCAGGCATTCAGCCCGATGCCTGGGACAGTCTGCGTCGCACCAAAGTCTTTCTGAAAGGGCCTGTCACCACACCCTCGGGTGCCGGCTACAAAAGCCTGAATGTGACCATTCGAAAAACCCTGGGGCTGTATGCCAATGTCCGCCCTTGCATTAGTTATGCACCTTTTGTTGCCACCCAAAGCCCAAACATGGATGTGGTGATCATCCGGGAGAATGAAGAAGACTTGTACGCTGGCATTGAACACCGGCAAACCGATGACGTTTACCAATGCCTGAAACTGATCAGCCGACCCGGTTGCGAGCGCATTATTCGCTACGCCTTCGAGTACGCCCGCAGCCATGGCCGTAAGAAAGTCACCTGCATGGTTAAAGACAACATCATGAAAATGACCGACGGTCTGTTTTACCGGGTATTTCAGGAAATCGGTGCCGAGTACCCGGAAATTGTGCAGGATCGCTACATCATCGACATTGGCAGTGCGCGCCTGGCCACACGGCCAGAGCAATTTGATGTGGTGGTTACCATCAATTTGTACGGCGACATCATCAGCGACATCGCGGCAGAGGTATCCGGCAGCATTGGCCTGGCGGGCAGTGCTAATATTGGCGAGCATGTGGCCATGTTTGAAGCCATTCATGGCAGCGCGCCCGATATTGCCGGGCAAGGCATTGCCAACCCGAGTGGTCTGTTGCTGGCTGCCGTGATGATGCTGGTGCATATCCGTCAGGCCGAGGTGGCCGAACGCATTCACAACGCCTGGTTACGCACCATTGAAGATGGCGTGCACACCGCCGATGTGGCGGGCCATAGCAGCCAAGCGGTCAGTACAGAAGCATTTACCGCGGCGGTTATTGCTCGGCTTGGGCAAGTGCCACAGCACTTTGCCAAAGTTCAGTACCATAATGCAGTGGCGTTGGAGGCCGCACCAGCCTCAAAGCAGGCCGCTGAACCCAAAGCCCGCAAGTTATTGATTGGTGTGGATGTGTTTTTGCACCATAAGCCGATCGATCCGAACCGTTTGGCCGCTCAGCTGTGCAAATTGTCCACCGAGTTCTTGCAACTGCAAATGATCACCAACCGCGGCGTCAAAGTTTGGCCTCAGGGTTTTCCGGAAACTTTTTGCACCGATCACTGGCGCTGCCGCTTTGTTGCCAGAGACGAGCACAGCAGCATTCGCTTTGGCGCAGTGATAGAGTTGCTGCGACGGTTAAGCGAGGCTGGTTTTGATGTTATCAAGACAGAAAACTTGTGCAGTTTTGATGGTGAACGAGGCTTCGCACTGGGTCAAGGACAGTAAGGGCAAAAGCCGGCAATGAATCTATCACCTGGTCAGGTGGCAAAGGCTCCGTTCGCGGAGCCTGTTGCCTTGTTAACACGACACCACAAAGCAGCCCTGATTGCCCCGGAACTGGCCAAACTGGGCTTATCCCTAATAGCTACAGACGCGTACGATACCGATCAGCTGGGTACCTTTTCCGGCGAAGTGGCCCGCACCCTCAGCCCGCTGGACTGCGCACGTACCAAAGCCAGGCTCGCCTGCGAGCTCACCGGTTGCACCTTTGGACTGGGCAGCGAAGGCAGTTTTGGCGGCGGTCCCTTCCCGGGCATTGTTCCCTGGAACGACGAGTTGTTGCTGCTGTACGATCAAATGACTGGACAAGAAATTGTGGCCCATGCCGGCATGGCGGTTGCGCTGAACTCGGTAGAAACGGACGAGCTGGCACAGCTTCGTCAGCACCTGGCAAAGCACGATGCCAAACAAGGGTGGATACTGCAAGGGCCTGATGGTTGGCAAAAAGGTCTGCAAGGAGAGCCGGCGGTGCTGGCGGCACTGACATCCAGTGCTTTTCTAAGCTCCGATGGGCGCTTGCGCCAGGCCGTCTTGCTGCAGCCCGATTTACGCGCGCACATGTGCCCGCCGCGTCAGGTAGTGATTCAGCAGGCAGCAGCCCAGTTGGTGCAACGCATGAGCGCCCTTTGCCCACAATGTGACGCACCGGACTTTTGGGTGAACGGTTGCGAGCGGGGTTTGCCATGCCGTGACTGTGGCTTTTTAACGTCACAAATCCGCAGTACAATAAAGCGCTGCAGCCGCTGTGATCACCAAGAGCATCAGCCTGCACCCGCAACCTGGGCAGACCCAATGCATTGCCCCAACTGCAACCCCTAATCGCTTTCAAACGGAGACACCGGCTTGTGACAACCCTGCAACTGGACCCTACCCAAGGGGATGAACTGGCGATGGCTGCCTGCCTGTTGCAACAAGGCCGGCTGGTTGCTGTACCGACCGAAACCGTGTACGGCCTGGCTGCCGATGCGCGCAACCCGGATGCGGTGGCAGGAATTTTTGCGGCCAAAGGCCGTCCGGCCGATCATCCGCTGATTGTGCATTTGCCTTCGGCCGACGCCATCAGCGACTGGGCTGTCGATATTCCGGCCAGTGCCTGGCAACTGGCGAAAGCATTTTGGCCGGGCCCGTTAACCTTGCTGCTGAAAAAGGCACAGCATGTGAGCCCGGTGATCACCGGCGGGCTTCCGACCATTGGGCTGCGGGTACCGGCGCATCCGGTCCTGCATCAACTGCTGCAACAGCATCAACTGGCAGTGGCTGCGCCATCGGCCAACCGCTATAAAAAACTCAGCCCCACCAGTGCCCAGCAAGTGTTGCATACGCTGGACGGCCGCATCGATGCAGTGCTGGATGGTGGCGATTGCAGCTATGGCCTTGAGTCGACCATCGTCGATGCGACCTGCGAGCCACTGACCATCGTTCGGGCCGGCCCCATTCAGGCCAGTGAACTGGCACAAGTGTTGGGCCAGCCGGTGCTGCAGCCCGAGCAACACCAGGTCAAAGTTGCCGGTAATGTACGGGCTCATTACCAGCCCAACACACCGGTCATTTACACCTCTTTCCTGGCAGAGTTACCACCGCAAGTTGGCAAGGCTGAAAAAGTCGCCATTCTGCATTTGGGGCCAGTACCGAAAACACTCCGCCCGATATGGCAACAACAGATGCCAGCAGATGCTAAAGCCTATGGCCGCAAATTGTACCGGGCACTGGCCGATGCCGACCACGCCGGTGCCGATTTGATTGTACTGGAGTCCCCGCCCGAAGGCGAAGCCTGGCTGGCTATCTGGGATCGGTTGAAGCGAGCCAGCTATCAGGGCTGAGCTGCACATCCTTTGCTGTCTTTAAAAAGCCGGTACAGGGTGCATACCCTTTCTTTTGTACGTGAAGCCTTACAAATCTCATGGTGTACACAAGTGTTAATCATGCCATCCTATCCACCAACCGCTTTACAGCCTTCAGTTCAAGTCGCATCGATGAAGCGACTCGCCTGAAATCTGAAGATATTTCAACATGATTGGCTAAGTCATCCCAAAACCGCTCAGCCAGGATATAAGCTTGTCGCCAGTGTTTGCCTTGAGCAATCGCGTT
>SKGJ01000348.1 GCA_007117525.1 Alkalimonas sp. | reverse complement strand
TGCTCCCTAAAGGGCTCTACACGCTTCACCACTAAATCAGCTTTGGGTAAAATACCGAAATAATCGGGCAAGCGTTCATTGATAAACGCTAAAAACTCCTCGGTATCATCAATGTACGCCTGACGCCCTTCATCCGTATCCGGGTAAAAAAAGCGATCGTCGGTTCGGATAAACTCAAAAAATTGCTGCAGGTCACCATCAAAGCCTACACTTTCACGGATGGCTTCCATTTCTGCGGTAAGGCGGGATACTTCCTCTAAGCCTAATTGATGGATTTCATCGGCAGTCATGGTCGTCGTGGTTGATACCTGCAGCATATGGTTGTAGTAGGAAAGACCGTCTGGATGACGCGAGACCCCGGTAGGATTCACCAGAGCATGTTCCGACTCTTGTTGCAGCCACTCCAACAATGCCTGATAGGCAGGTTGAAAATAACTGATTAAAGCTGCTTCAGTCTGGCTGCTGAATGCCTGAGCCTGCTCATCCGTCAATTTGTCGTGCTGCTGTAAGTTGGCTATTTTTTGACGTGAATTTTGCAACAGCGGCGAATCCACATCGGAATCGGATTCAAAGGGCTGACCACGAAGTAAGTTTTCAACCTGCTCGATCACGCCTTCATAGGCAAATCGAGGCGCTCTGATACCTTGCTCGCTGTTCATGCGAGCCTGGGCCAAAACCTGAAGAATGGCGACACTGATCCCCTCAATCCGCTGAATAAAAGCCCGCATGTCTTCTTCGTTGTCAACCTGATGAAAACTCATCAGGATTTGCGGTAACATGCTATGCAAACCCTGCATTTGATTGAACAAATAGCCATGCTGACGAAATTCAGCCGCAGCTTTCATTTGTTGGTACTGATGCAACCACAGGTCATAAGAGGTTTGCGCTTCTTCAGAAAGCAGCGAACGGTCGAAGTTTTCGGTCAACTCTTTAACACTGGCAGCGGCTCTTGCCAACTGCGCATCTTGCGCTGCCAGGCTCATGTCATCGACATCAAACTGCCGGTCTTTGCGTCCCAAAAAAGTTAGCATCAATGGGCTGTACTGCAGTTGTTGCTCGTACTGAGCATCAAACCATTGGTTCAGCCGTTTCGTTTCTTGCTGTTGCAACTGAGAAAAATCGGGTGCAGTCGATGCATCTGACTGTGGTGCAGGTTGGCAACCAGCAAGCAACAGAGCAAGCGAGCTGGCAAGCAAAGTATGACGCAGCATAAGTAATTCCTTGTTAAGGTAAGTTGTCACTGTCCACTGTAAACCAGCGCCTGCAATCACTTAATACAACATGCCGGCCTTGGGGTTTAACACAGAAAGAAGATAGAGTGCTTCACTATTGCAGAAATCCAGGGCTGCGCGCAAGTCTGGCTGTATGATTCCTAGCACCTCAAGAATAAAGGGGTCCAACAGGTTGGCTTGCTTGTACAAGTCAGGCTGCACATTGCTAAGCGCCAGGCGAGAAGAAATGTTCAGCAACAAGACGGCAGGTTGGCGCAAGTGTTTGTCGGGTTGATGCTGCAAAGCAATGGGTTCAATGATGCTGGGCGGCAGCTGCCACAGGCGCAGCAAGGCAGCGCTGAGTTCGGCGTAGGTAAAGCCAAGCACCCGACGTTGGCACTGCCAGGGTTTTTCTTCCCGGCTGTACCCGGCGCAGGCTTTGGCCAGTTCCGGATCTTGCTGGCACAGCGCCAACTCGCCAATATTGTGCAGCAAGCCGGACACGTACAGCTGTTCACTTTGCCGCGGCGCGACTTTGTTGCCAAGGGCTCTGGAAATTAACGCCGTATGAACACTCTGCTCCCAGAAACGGTCCATGTCGATGCCCGGGTTTTGCACTTGCTCAGTCACACTGATAACGGCAGAGCTGATCACCAGATTGTAGATGGTCTCACCACCCAGCACTACCAGCGCTTTGCTGATGGTATCGATTTTTTTCGGTAAGTTGTAAATGGCACTGTTGGCCAGCTTTAAAATTTTGCTGGCAAGCGAAGGGTCCAACTGAATCACCTCGGCCACCTCATCCATGTCGGCCCGCTCAGACTCCAGCAGTTGCTTGACCCGCAAATAAGCATCTGGGAAAACAAATACCTCGGTCACATTTTCAGCGTATTGTAGTGCGTTCATCAAACAAGTCTCTGCTTTGGTTGGCCAGCTGCTATTCAGTATAGTCTTCTGACAGGAAAGTGATGAAATGACTTGAAGAATAACAGATTAGCACAGACCCGGCGAGAGCGGGTCCGTGAAAATTCGAGCTGGGTTGAAAATAAAAAATTGGGCTTGAGGGGCCTGCAAGGCCCCGGGCTACGAGCGCTGTGCTGCCAGTGCCAGCGCATCCTGACAAAGCTGAGTGACTCTTGCCCAGTCGCCTGCGGCAATGGCATCCGCTGGCAGTACCCAGGAACCGCCTACACAGCAGACATTTGGCAATGCCAAATACTCGAGGAAGTTTTTGTCGTTAATGCCACCTGTCGGGCAAAAGCGAACTTCAGAGAAAGGACCATGAATGGACTTCAGCGTTTTGACGCCACCGGCGGCTTCAGCCGGGAAGAATTTAAAATGACTGTAGCCAAGGTCCAGACCCTCCATCAACTCGGAGATGCTGGCAATTCCGGGAATCAGCGGAATGGTGGACTCCCGTCCAGCCAGCAACAGCTCCCGGGTCATTCCAGGACTAATGGCAAAACGAGCACCGGCATCGATGACCTGCTGCAATTGCTCCGACGAGGTCACGGTACCTGCACCGACAATAGCGTCCGGTACCTCTTGGCTCAATAACCGAATCGCATCCATCGCAACCGGGGTGCGTAAGGTGACTTCCAGTACCCGTAAACCGCCAGCGACCAGTGCTTTTGCCATCGGAACCGCTTCTGCCAAATCATTGATCACGATCACCGGTACCACGGGGCCTTGCGCAAACAAGGTAGCTGGATCCAGTTGCCAATTTTCAAATGCCATAATTGTTAGTCGCTCTGAGTTTGTTGAGTCATGGTTTGCTTCAGATACAAAGCTGCACCGGTTAGGCCAGGTTGCTCGGCCGTGATCACATAGGTTGGAATCGCCTGGTTAAAGGCCTGAAAACGGCCTTTTTGCTCGAAACGGTTGCGAAAGGCACTGCGCTCCAGCAAAGGCAACAGACGAGGGACAATGCCACCGCCAATAAAGACGCCACCAGCAGTACTCAGCGTTAACGCCAGATCGCCGGCTAAGCTGCCAAGGCTGGCAAAGAACTGCTCCAGCGTGGCCACAGCCACTGCATCGTCACCTGGTTCAGCCGCTGCGGTAATGGCTGCGGCGGATAAAGGCTCCACCTCACGCTGCTGATAGTCCGCAATGGCCAGATAGAGATCTTCCAGCCCGGGGCCGGATAACAAGCGCTCTGGTGAGACATGACCGTATTTAGCGGCCAGAAACTGATGAATGGCCCACTCCTGCTCTGTCACAGGAGCCCAGTCGGTGTGGCCACCCTCACCCGGCAATGGCAGATAGAGGCCACCGGTCAGGGGCAGCAAATGACCGACTCCCAGGCCGGTGCCAGCACCCAGTACCGCCATAGGCTGCCCTTGTTGCGGTTGGCCCTGACCAATTTGCACCGATTGCCCCTGCAGCACCACCGGCAAGCACATGGCAACGGCGGTAAAATCATTCATCACCAGCAAGGTTGAAAGCTGCAACTGCTGTTTCATCGCCTGAATCGAGAACTGCCAGTGAAAGTTGGTCATCCGGACCTCATCGCCCTGCACCGGGCAGGCGATGGCAATGGCGACATCCTGAAGCAATTGCAATTGTTGCTGTTCGCGGTAGTGCTGCAATGCATCAGCCAGGCTGGCAAAGTCAGCGCAAGCAAATACCTGCACCTTATCGAGACTCAGATCCTGCAGATTGACCCGACTAAAGCGGGCATTGGTACCGCCAATATCGGCAACAATGGCGTACTTAGCTTCAGCCATGCTCGCCTCCATCTGATTGCAAGTGCTGCTCACTGGCAAAAAGAGCACAAGCGCCCTCTTCTGCACCCGTCAACTGCATCCGTAACCCGCTAAAAAGCTCACGCCCCATGCCGGCATAGCTCTCGGTCAAGTCAACCTCAGCAAGAGGACGTTTTGCCAGCTCAGCCGCATCCACCAACAGCTCCAACACACCTTGTTCAGCATCGACTTTGATCAAGTCACCATCTTGCACTTTGGCCAGCAGGCCGCCTTCAACGGCCTCTGGCGTGACATGTATGGCTGCAGGAACCTTGCCAGAAGCACCGGACATCCGGCCATCGGTCACCAGAGCGACTTTAAAGCCTCGGTCTTGCAACACCCCCAGTGGTGGCGTTAACTTGTGCAGCTCCGGCATACCAATGGCTTTCGGGCCCTGAAAGCGCACCACCACCACGCAATCTTTATTCAACTCTCCAGCTTTAAAAGCGGCATCAAGCTGATGCTGGCTGGAGAACACCACCGCAGGGGCGGTAATGACTTCGGTGCCATCGCGCAGTGCCGAGGTTTTCATCACAGCCCGGCCCAAGTTGCCGGACAGCACCTCAAGGCCGCCATGGCTTTTGAATGGTTTATCGACTGAGGTCATTACTGTGCTATCGAGCGATTGCTCAGGTCCGTCAACCCAAACCAGCTTGCCATCGTGCAGCTCAGGCACCTGGGTATAACGACGTAAGCCAAAGCCAGCAACGGTTTGCACATCCTCATGCAGCAAACCATGATCCAGCAAGGTTCGGATCAGGTAGGCCATGCCACCGGCTTGCTGAAAGTGATTGATATCAGCCTGACCATTGGGGTAAATCCGGGTGATCAGTGGTGTGGCACTGGACAGTTCAGCAAAATCATCCCAATTCACCAGATAACCGGCCGAACGTGCGACGGCAATCAGGTGCATGGTGTGATTGGTTGAACCGCCTGTCGCCAACAGCCCGACCAGGCCATTGACGATGGATTTCACATCGACCAGCTTGCCGATGGGTTGGTAATCGGTGCCCAGATCCGTTAAGCGGGTCACCTGGCGGGCTGCAGCCTTAGTAAGCTCATCCCGCAAGGCGGTACCTGGATTAACGAAGGAAGCGCCAGGCAAATGCAGGCCCATCATTTCAACCACCAGCTGATTGGAATTGGCGGTGCCGTAAAAGGTACAGGTGCCAGCAGCATGGTAAGAAGCAGACTCGGCTTCCAGCAGCTCTTCTTTACCCACCTTGCCCTCAGCAAACAACTGACGAACCCGGGCTTTTTCTTTGTTTGGGATACCAGACGGCATTGGCCCGGCCGGAACAAAGACAAAGGGCAAATGACCAAAACTAAAGGCGGCCATCAACAAACCGGGCACAATCTTGTCGCAGATCCCCAGCATCAGGCCGCCATCAAACATGTTGTGGGATAAGCCAACCGCCGCCGCCATCGCAATAATATCGCGGCTCATCAAACTGAGCTCCATCCCCGGCTGGCCCTGGGTGACGCCATCGCACATCGCAGGGACGCCGCCGGCAAACTGGGCGACACTGCCAACTTCCTGCGTCGCAGTTTTAATTAAAGCCGGATAATGTTCGTAAGGCTGATGCGCCGAGAGCATGTCGTTGTAGGATGAAATAATGCCAATATTGGCTTTGGTCAGGCTGCGCAGATCCGCCTTATCTTCCTTGCCACAAGCGGCAAAACCATGCGCGAGGTTGCCGCACGACAAGGAACCACGATGTGGGCCTTTTAGCCGGGCTTTTTCAATTCGCTGCAGATAAACAGCCCGGCTGTGCTCGCTTCTGGCGGCAATACGATCGGTAACGCGTTGAATGACAGGATGCATAAATAACCTCTATTCGGGAGCGAACATCACCTGGATATCGACGCCAGGCTGCTGTAAGAAAGCGCGGATTGGCATCTGCATGACGTCATCTCCGGCAACGGCCTGGTTCAGCACCGGCAATTTAGCGGGACCGACCAGATGAAAGAAAAGGTGGCGGCTGTTCAACAGCCGCTGTTTCGACAAGGACATCCGCTGATAAGGCGCTGTGGTTGGATTCACAGCCAGCGCATCGGCCGTTGTGCTAAGCCCTTCGGCCAGTTCTTTGCTGCAAGGAAACAGCGATGCGGTATGGCCATCTTCGCCCATGCCCAGTATCACCGCATCAAAAGTAGGCACCGCTGCCAGGCGCTGCGCAATGGTATCCGCCCCCTGCTCCGCTTTGGCATCCGCCGTCACCAGGCTGATAAAGTTGGCCTGACTGGCCTTGTCTTGCAGCAACACCGACTTGACCAGTCGCTCATTGCTGTCCTTGGCATCGGCTGGTAGCCAGCGATCATCGGCCAGGGTAATGGTGATTTTGTGCCAGGGCAGCTCGGTGCTAGCCAGTTGAGCAAACAAGGCCTGCGGCGTACGGCCACCGGAGACCGCCAAAAAGGCATGACCACGCTCTGCCACCGCATCGGATAAAATGGCAATCAAGCGCTCGGCAAAGTCGGCATTCAGGGCGGCACTGTGTTCAAAACGGTGAAATTGCATCAAAAGCTCCTATTCGTCCCAGTTGCGATCATCGCGGGCCAGCAATGAAATGGCCGACACCG
>SKGJ01000011.1 GCA_007117525.1 Alkalimonas sp. | reverse complement strand
TTGGGTGATTGAACGTTGCTTTGTGGTAGCTCGTCGCTTGATGGATGCCGGTTATGATGACGTTAAATTGGCCATTAATCTATCGGCAGATCAGTTTGTTGATCCGCAACTCATCGCTTTTCTTCAACACAAGTTGGCGCATTATCAACTGCCAGCCAGTTTGTTTGAGCTGGAGCTGACGGAAAGCACTCTGGTTAAAAGTGTCAGTGATACCCTGGCCAGCATGCAGCAACTTAAAGCCATGGGTTTTTGTTTTGCCATTGATGACTTTGGCACCGGTTACTCGTCGTTGAGTTATCTGAAACAAATGCCGGTTGATACCATCAAAATTGATAAAAGCTTTCTATTTGGCATGCTCGACAATCATGCCGATTATCAAATTATCACCTCGACCATAGCCATGGTGCAGAAGCTGGATTTAAAAGTGGTCGCGGAGGGCGTGGAAAGCAGGGCGCAACTGCGGATCCTGCAAAAATACCACTGTGATTTTGCTCAGGGCTTTTACTTTGCTAAGCCGATACCTGAACACGAGCTCTTTGCGGTCTTGCAGCAAAAAGTACGTGATGGTCTCTGGTTGGCTCCAATCTAAGTTTTTTACACTCTAGCGTCGGACTTTAGTACCACTTGCTCTAACTGCCAATCACCTCTATTGTGTGGTGCGCTAAATTCCTGTGCTGGTCCTTCAGGCACAATCTGCGTCGGATTGATCATCGGGTGGCTGATGTAATAGTGACGCTTGATATGATCCATATTGACGGTTTCGGCAATGCCCGGTACTTGATACAACGAACGCAGGTAATGGCTGAGCGCAGGGTAGTCTGCAATGCGGCGTAAGTTGCATTTAAAATGACCCACGTAAACGGCATCAAAGCGGATCAAGGTAGTAAATAGCCGCCAGTCGGCCTCAGTCAGGTAATCACCGGTTAAAAAACGTTGGTCAGTTAACAGCTGCTCGGCTTTATCCAGTGCTTTAAACAGAGCTTCAAAAGCTTCCTGATAAGCATCCTGGCTGGTGGCAAAACCTGCCTTGTAAACACCGTTATTGATATCCCGATACACCCAGGCATTGACCTCATCAATTGAGTCACGTAACTCTGCCGGGTAAAAGTCGAGCCGATTGCCTGTCTGGTGATTAAAAGCACGGTTGAATATGCGCAGGATGTCTGCGGACTCATTGTTAACCAGTCGCTGCTCTAGCCTGTCCCACAGGACCGGAACTGTGACCCGGCCGCTGTAATCGGCTTTTGCCTTGGTGTAAAGCTGATGCATGTAGTTTAGGTTATAGAGTGGTTCGCTATCACCGCCGTCGCCATCAAACTCCCAGCCATGCTCCAGCATGATAGGAGAAACCACGGTTACCGGAATCAACGACTGCAAGGATTTAAGCTGGCGGAGGATCAGCGTCCTATGGGCCCAAGGGCAAGCCAGTGACACGTATAGGTGATAGCGGCTGGCATCCGGTTGACTGTGTGCTTTGATATCATCACGAAAACTCGAGTCCTGGCGCTGAAACCGGCCGGAGGATGCTTTGGTATCGTACCAGCGATCCTGCCACTTGCCATTGACCAACAAACCCATGGTTATCTCCTTTTTGTACTTCAATACTGTTACCCATCTTCTGATGCTTAATCAACGTGGGCAGCTCAGTCAGTACTATAACAGCGGCTCAATCGAATAATAATTGGCAATTATGGGTTTGATGATTCATGTTTTTCGAATGGTTGGCCGTCCTAATGCCACAAGCGGCGCCAGCGTCCCAGCTGCAAACCGCGGTTAAACCAACTGCGGGCGGTGGTTAAAGCCGGCTCGGATGCCGTCAGCCAGCGGATAAAGCCAGTGCTAAAAAGTGCCGACAGGTACAGCTCCTGTTCAATGCGTTTGAGGTTATCTGCTTTTAAATCGGCGATTTCCCGCAGCCATTGCACTGTGCGGCTGATACGGAGCAGGGCGGCAGCTTGTAGATGAACATGGCCCGGTTCCAGTTTGTAATAGAGCATCTGCCGGGTCACGTTACGATGAGGGGCCAAAGCATTAAGCCAGTGCATCATTGCCGTGAGTAATTTTTCCTGTGGAGAGCTGTGCTCAAAATCCGGTAATTGCTGACAAGCCAGCATGGCTCTGTCGGCCTGATCAAACCAGGCATCCACTAAGTCATCTTTTTGCGGGTAGTATTGATAAATAGTTAGCAAGGGGACATCCATAGTCGCAGCGATGTCTCGAAGCCGGACATGCTCCCAATCGCTGCGCTCAGCCAGCTGCAGTGCTTGGTGTAAAATTATCTCTGCTTGTTCATTCATTGCCTGGCCTCCTGCTTGCATCTTCACGTGACTTAGGTATAAGTATGGCATAGTTCAATTAGGCTGCAGCTTGACATGGTCTCAACAGAGTGGATCTTACTGGCGTTAAGTCCGGTGTTTTTAGCGCTGGTCGCCCTGGAGTGGCGTTTAGGGTTTCGTCGGCGCCTGCCCTGGTACCAGTGGCGGGATACGCTGGCTAATGCAGTGCTTGCTTTAATGCATCAGGCCGGTGAGTTACTGGCGTTGTTGTTGTTAATGCCCTTTTATTGGTGGCTGTTTCAGCACCGGCTGTTTGAAATTTCTCTCAATGCTTCCACCTTGCTGTTTGCATTTGTACTGCAAGACTTTTTGTATTATTGGTTTCACCGGGCATCCCACCATATCCGTTGGTTGTGGGCATCACACATCGTGCATCATAGTTCCCGCCAGCTCAATTTAAGTACCGCTTTTCGGCAAAGCCTGATGTATCCGGTTTCGGGCATGTGGTTGTTCTGGTTGCCAATGATGCTGTTGGGCTTTTCACCCTGGTTGGTGCTGGCTGTGGTGTCGCTCAATCTGGCATTTCAATTCTTTGTGCATACTCAGGCCGTTCAGCGGCTGGGATGGTTGGAGTACATTTTCAATACGCCTTCCCATCATCGTGTGCATCATGCGATGAACCCGAGGTACATTGATAAAAACTTTGCCGGAGTTTTGATTGTTTGGGATCGGCTTTTTGGCACCTTTGAAGCCGAGAAGCCGGATGAGCCTTGCCGTTATGGCATTACTACTGATTTTGAATCGAACAATCCACTGGTGATTACTTTTGATGAGTGGCGCCTGATGTGGCTAGACTGGTGTCGGGCGCAAGGCTGGAAGAATAAAGCTTTGGTGTTATTGTCGGTTACGAGTTCCGCCAAAAGTACAAACCAGCCTGCTGAAACTGTGGAGCGAATAACGGAAAAGTAGTTGACTCAGGAGGAAATTTTTTCAATCTGCACTAAGCTTGAACTGGATGAATTAAAAAGCAGAGGTGTGTAATGAAACCTTTCTTGCCTGGTTTTTTGCTGGTTGCTCTATTCATGCTCGGTTGCACTGAGGCACCGGTTCAACCCGATGCGCAGTCTCAGGAGCAGGAAAGCTATACCACCGAGACAGCCGTGCCGGCTCAGTCGTCAGATTGTCAGTTGACCATGGGCTTTGATGCCTGGGAGCCCTATCAGTACGTCGGGGTAGGGAATGTTGTTACCGGCCTGGATGTAGAAATAGTCCATGCGGTCGCCGAGCAAATGGGCTGTACCGTCGAGATACAGCAAGCAACCTGGGTTGAGCTGCTGAATGCCTTACGGCGTGGCGAGGTAGACTTTGTGTTGGGTGCTTCCATGACCGAAGATCGGCAGCAGTTTGCGTATTTCTCCGAGCCTTATCGCGAAGAACGCTTTATTCTCTATGTTCGGCGTTACGAGGGCAATTTGCCCTACACCAACATTACTGAGTTTGTGCAGGCGGGTCATAAACTGGGCATCGTCAACGAGTATTTTTACGGCGATGAAATCACCCGCTTGTACACCGATGATGCCTATCATGATCAGTTTGTTGGCGCCATTATCAGCGAGATGAACATGGCGCGGCTGATTGATGAGGAAATCGATGGTTTCCTGGAAGACAGCTTTGTTGGTGCTTCCATTATTCGGCGCCGCGGCCTGGATGACTTCATTGAGCCCCATAGTATTAACTTGGGAAGTTCAGAAGTCTATGTGATGTTCAGTCGGGCTTCGGTGGATGAAACCGTGGTAAACGCCTTTAATCAGGGGTTAGCAGCCATTCAAGCCAGCGGCCTGTACCAGCAAATTCTGGATAAATACGGCCATTGAAAGCCGTTGAGGGTCTGGTATTACGGCAGATCCTAACAGAAAGCTTTGGCTAGGATCTGCCGGGTAAAGCCAGTTTTCAGGTAAAACCCCCGGGGCAGTGTCAAGATGGGCTCTCCTTCATTGCCAATTGCGGCAGTGACCGCCTTGCTATTGGCTGCTTTGGGACGAAGCTGCAATACTTCGCCATGTTCGCCCCGGATCTGATCGATGCCACCCAGCGCGATCAAGTCCATCAGCTCTTCCCAGTCTTGTTGCAGTTTCTGCCGTTGTTCGTGATCAGGCTGCCACAAAAAACCCCGGCCAACCACGCGCTCAGCCACCGGCAAGCTGCGCTCGGCCAGCACCGGCAACCAAAGCACATGACTCAGTTTACGGCAGACCCAGGAGTCTTGCCATTGTTGCTGACCGACACCGGTTAAAGGGGCAACACAGACGTAGGTGCTTTCCAGTGGCAGCCCTTGTTGATTGATGGGTAGGGTTTTCAACTCGACGCCTAGCTCGGGAAAGTCGGGTTCAGCCCTGGAGCCAGCACTGGCGCCCAACAGTTGTTCCAGCAGTTGTCCGGTCCAGCCTTTATCTTGCTTTAAGTTGTCGGGGACGGCGATATTGGCTTCCGCTGCCAGCTGACCCAGAGTCAGTCCGGCCAGGGCATGGCAGCGTCGCATCAACTCATCCAGATTTTTTGGTGGTGTCATTAGGTCAACACGCCCTGGTTTTCTATCCGTTTGTTTAGCAAACCAGCATAGCATGACGGGCTTTTATACGTTGAATAAAAAGTCGGCGATCTGTGTTATGCACAGGCTTAAACAAAAGCTTTCGAATAAAATGCAAGTTAAGTTGTTTATTTTGATAGTTATTTTTGAGTGTTGCTCGGTGGGGTCTGTGATTTGGGCAAGTTACTCATGGTATAAAACCTGGTTGTGCACAGTGCTATCCACAGAGGCTGTGAAAAAGTGCACATATGCTTGCTGTAACCTATTATTTTGTGGATAACTTAAGGATCGTTAGCATGGAAGCATCCAAGGCAATGGCTGTTGAAAATAGCGATTGCCGTTCAGATAACTTTGTGAAAGAATCTTTGTTATAGCTGCAGTTAAAAAGCTCGAGGTTTATGTGATTGATGCCGAAGGTTTTCGGGCCAATGTCGGCATAGTGATTTGTAACCACCAGGGACAGGTGTTTTGGGCAAGACGTTACGGACAACATTCATGGCAATACCCGCAGGGTGGCATCGATCAGGGCGAAACGCCTGAGCAGGCGATGTACCGTGAGTTGAACGAAGAAGTTGGTTTACAGCCGGATGATGTAGAAATTCTGGCGGTAACCAAGCATTGGTTGCGCTATCGATTGCCAAAGCGGTTGATTCGGCGTGACAGCAACCCGGTATGTATTGGTCAGAAGCAAAAGTGGTTCTTGTTGCGTCTGACCTGCCCTGATGGCGATGTTGATCTGGCTAAAACCACTCATCCGGAGTTTGATGGCTGGCGTTGGGTCAGCTACTGGTATCCGGTGCGTCAGGTGGTTGCTTTTAAGCGCGATGTCTACCGAAAAGTCATGAAAGAGTTTGCCCCGATCGCTTTGCCATTTCCCCGTAAAACAGGAAAACACAAGGGTAAGTCGGATGGATAAACCATGGCCATGCTCAGCCAGCTAAGGCGGATTGTTCAGGATGTGGCGCAAGAGCCCGTTCTGGGGCAGGCTTTGTCTGGTCTGGTGGCGAATGTAAAGCAAGCACTCGTCACCGAGTGCTGTTCGGTTTATCTGGCGGATTACGATCAACAACACTTTATGCTGATGGCAACTGACGGCCTCAACCCTGAGGCTGTCGGTAAAGTGGCCATTGGTTTTTCTGAAGGTCTGATTGGTTGGGTTGGCCAGCGTGAAGAGCCGATTAACCTGGCTGCGGCCCATCAGCACCCCCGCTTTAAAGTAACCCCTGAGGTCAGTGAAGACCGCTTTTCTGCCTTTTTAGGTTGCCCCATTATTCACCATCGTAAAGTGCTGGGCGTGCTCACCATCCAGCAGGGAACGGAGCGGGTATTCAGCGAAGATGAAGAGTCCTTCCTGGTCACATTAGGTGCCCAGCTGGCATCGGTATTGGCCAATGCCGAGTTACGCGAGGCGGCGTCACCGGTTTCTGGCAGTAAAAGTCGCTCCAGTCAGCTCAATGGGTTGCCGGGTGCGCCAGGTATTGCCATTGGTGAAGCCTATGTGTTGCAACCGGCCAGTGATTTTAATGCCGTATCGCTGCAGCGCTCCGAAGAGCCGGATAAAGAACTATCACGCTTTTACCGGGCTGTTCGTACCACCAAAGCCGAGTTTAAACGCCTGTCCGATCGCATGGCCAGTCACTTGCCGGCCGATGCGCTGGCGATTTTTGATGTTTATCAGCAATTGCTTGATGCAG
>SKGJ01000352.1 GCA_007117525.1 Alkalimonas sp. | reverse complement strand
TGGTGGTCTCAAGTCTGGGGCCTGTTGGCCTTTTTTGGACCTATCCGTTTATTATTTTCGTTTTTTTTCTGGTGCCGCCGTTTCGCGCTTTGTTGTTGCTGGTACTGGTATTGGTGACTTTGTTGGCGTGGTCGGCCTGGTTGCCTGGGACAATCTTTGCTGACCGGGTGCAACTTACTTCCTTTGTTGTCACAGCCACCGTCACCAGTTTTTTTTCCTATGTGTTTGCTTACCGAATGTTGGTGCAGCGCCGTGAATTGGTATCAATGGCAGCGCAGGATGCGTTAACTGGGGCAGCCAACCGTCGTCAATTGGATCAGGCGCTGGAGTTTGCTGCCGGAGCGGGCCGCCGCAGCCGGGATAAAGACATTGCACTTTTGCTGCTTGATCTCGACTTTTTCAAAAAAATCAATGATGAAGCTGGTCATCAAGCCGGAGATCAGGTGTTGGTGAATTTAGTGCAGCTGCTGCAAAAACATACCCGCCTCAGTGACCAGGTGTATCGTTTTGGTGGTGAAGAGTTTGTAATTTTGCTGGATGATGTGGAAGCCGATGAAGCGCTGGCTGTGGCAGAAAAGCTGCGACAGCGAATCGCCGCTGAACTGCAAAGTCAAACCGGTGCTGTCAGCGCCTCCATTGGTGTGGCGTTACTGGGGCCGCAGGAAGCTTGGCAAAGCTGGTTGGCGCGAGCAGACGCTGCCTTGTATCGGGCGAAGTCTGGTGGCCGAAATCAGGTGGTTATGGCACAGGCGCATACTCAGTAGCTCTCATGTTAGCACCAGCGCTCGATAGGCAGGCCTGCTCCAGCAGGTAAGGCTGCAGCAAAGGCTCCATGCTCTTGAGTACCTGTACCGGTAAGGCAGAGGTGAAGCGAAGTTCGCCGGCCTGCAAACCTGCGGCATAGGCCGTTAAGGTCCCAAAATAATTTGGCCCCAGATAAAACACCAAAGTAGCGGTGCGGTTCAGGCTGCGCTGGTCAATGCGGTTTCCGCGACTGTCGACGGTGGTGATGCGGTTATCGCCAGTGCCCGTTTTTCCTCCAGCCAAACCAAGTTGACTGTAAGCTCCCTGCAAGCGCCGTCCGGTTCCATCTTGAACTACCTGATGCAACACTTGGCGCAATACAGCAGCAACTTCAGGCTCCATCACCCGAATCCCTAGCGTCGCACTTTGATGCCAGCGGGTATGGTAGGGAGTGTCTTTGCCCAGCGTCAGTGCATTTAAAGCTTGGTTGGGGTAGCGCAAACCATCGTTCATGATAATCGCCATCAACTCAGCCAGAGCGGCTGGTCGATCGCCTGAGCTGCCCAAAGCGGTTGCCAGCGAGGGCACCAGATGATCAAAGGGATAGCCAAGCTGTTGCCAACGGTAATGCAAATCCCAAAATGCCTCAACTTCCAGCATAATGCCGATGCGATTGTCTCGGGCACTGCGATGCCGGGTTCGGAACAACCATTGATAGACTTCTTGTCGACTGCTGGCGCTGAGAGTTACTAGTTCTTGCCAGCTCAACTCAGGTTGTTGCTGCAAGGTGCCGACCAGCCAGAGCTCCAGCGGGTGGACTCTGGCATGATAGGCTTGATCCGGCAAGCTGAGTTGTCGTGCTGAAAAACTGCGATGCCAGCGTTGCAACTGATTGCTACTGACACCACCTGTGGATTCCCTGGCTAGATAATCATCCAGTTGTTTTACGCTGGCGTCTGGAAAGAGCCAAAGGTAAATAGCTGCCAGCCGATCGGGTCGTTGGCGTGAGGTTTGCTGCAGCAACTGCAGCCGCTGTTCAGCATCGTGCTGGCGATGTTTGCGCCAGAACTGTTGCAGGTAAGCGACGCCTTCACGATCGGCAAAGTGGCTCAGGTAGAGAGCTCTGCGTTGGTCATCGTCGCTTTCCAGCAGTCGATCGCCTTGGGTGTCTTTGTGGTAAATGCTGTAGCTGATGATGTCGCGCAGCAAGCGGACAAAGGGTAAGTTGATGGACTCTTGCGTTGCCTCCAGCACGGTTGGATTGCGTTGATTGTCTTCTGCCATAAAGTTGCCAAAACTGTGCAGTCCGCCACCGGTAAAAAAACTTTCTGCCGGGTTGGCACTGTAACGCCGCTCCATGGCGAAGTCTAAAAGCTGCTCCAGTTCAATATCTGGAAAGCTAAGCAAGGTATCGATGACCCAACGGCTGATGTGATCTTGGGGGGCAATGTTCAGGAGTCCCAGCTCGGCAGCTGGTTCACCGGCATAGCGCTGGTACAACTCAGCAACAATTTCCAGATAGGTCACCAACACGCGAAGTTTTGCGGTGGAGCCAAGCTCCAATTTACTTTGACTGTTCAAATCGAACGCCGCGGCAGAGGTATCGGTTTGGACTCGAAGTTGGCACTCCTGTGGCTGTCGCTCAAACAAGACAAAGCTGTATACAACCTGGGCTGCTTGTGTTGGTGTGAGTAGCCGGTGTCCGGTGATGCCATGGTGAGCGGCTTGCTCTGGATTGCGGAGTTGTTGCAAAAAGGCCCCCAGCTCTTGTTGCAGCGCAAGATGCAGGCTGCTGTCAACAATGAGATCCAGCCGGTCGCTTTGATAAGGACTCACACGCAGCAATTGATCGAGCTGTTGCCGAACTAAGTGGCTGGCTTTGCTATCGTCATTGCTGTGTTGGCTTACCCAGGGTTTTGGATCGATTTTAAGCGGCGTTCTGCTGGCCAAATCGGCCAGCTGCTGACTGATAACGCCATCCGCTGTCAGGAATTGCAAATACAGTTGCACCAATTGCTCCAGTTGTTGGTGCCCTTGCAGCAAATAAAAGCTTGGACGTCGCTGCGCAATCATCAGAGCCAGCACTTGATTCAGCGCGGTGGCTGTTTCTCTGGTAGCTTCAAGCTCAGTCAATAAATGACTGACTTGCCGGTAATCGGCGCCAAACCAGGCCCAAAGCCCATCCGGAATGCCATGCACCTCGCCATAACCTGGAGCAGCCGCCAAGGGCACTGTATTGAGGTAATGCAATACCAGCCGTTGGCGATGGGCGGCTGTCACTGGTGAATCCTTATAGGCTCGAATACTGGCAGAAAGCATCTGCTTAAATTTATCGCCAACGCTATGGGTACGGCCGGCGGGGGAGTGGCGGTACTTTTCCAACTGTGTTGCCAGGGTGCTGCCGCCGCCGGAGGCATTACCATTGTGTCCCAACCATTGTTGGCTTTGGCTGAGCAGTGCTGCTCCAAGCCTTGGCCACTCAATAGCTGGGTTGTGAAAAGGGGAAGGGGCTGTTAGTAAGCTTTTGTTTTCAATGTAAGTAAGCAGTTCAGGCAGCAGGGGAGGCATATCCAGCAAGCTGGCAAACTGGCGTTGTGGGTAGCTAAACTGGTAGATTGTCTGCTGCTGACAATCACGCAGCAGCAAGCCGGTTTGCTGTTTTTCCTCGTAGGGTGGGAAAAACCCCATTTGACTGTAACGCAACAAAGTTGGTGAGAACTTCTGCTGCTGAACAACTTCAAAGCCACGTTGGGCTAACCGCTCCTGCCACTGCTCTGCGAGGCTATAACCGCGCTGTTGATTATAAGGCCCGGATTCGGGGAAATGAATGGCCGAACTTGGCCCTGGCTGCAATTCACTGCTTAGCTTTTGTCCGAGTCGATGCAACAGCTGGGATTGATAAAAACTGGTACGAGTTTCCTGCCAAGCCGCAAGCAAAAGCAATAGAAGTGCGAATGCCAGCAGCCAGGGCCAGTAACGTCGCTTGACTGCAGGGTTGCTGACGTGGCGCTCTTCTCTGGTGCTGCTAAAGTCCTTGCGCTTTAGCAAGGGTGCAGAGTTGAAACCAGGCTCAATTCGCTGCGGCATCGGCTTGTCCTGCTGCGTTAGGTTTTAGCACCAAGTGCCAAGGCTCTGCCTTGACGTTCAGGATCGTCCTGAACCTGCCAATGCGCCAGATTCTGTTCAATCAGCTGACACAAGGCATCGATATGCGCAGGGTTATCATTCAGAGCTGGAATGTAGTCGTATTGCGCCCCTCCAGCGGTTAAAAAGTACTCTCTGTTTTCTTCGCCTATCTCTTCAATGGTTTCCAGGCAATCGGCTGAAAAGCCAGGGCAAAATACTTGTACATGGGTAATGCCCTGTGCTGGCAAGGCTTTTAGTGTTTCATCGGTATAAGGTGTCAACCACTCTTCGCGACCAAAGCGGGATTGGAAGGTGGTCAGGTACTCATCGCTGTCGAGTCCTAGCCGTTGTGCAATCAGCCTGGAGCTTTTGTGACACTCGCAGTGGTAGGGATCACCGTTGAGTAAGTACCGTTTGGGGATACCATGATAAGACAAAATCAGCTTTTGAGGTTTACCGTGTTGTTGCCAAAAGGTCTCTATTTGCTGAGCTGCTGCTTCAATAAATGGTGGAAAATCATGGTAATGACTGACAAATCGAAAGTCAGGCAACCAGCGCCGTCTGGTGAAGTCTTTCGCAATGGCATCGAAGGTCGAAGCTGTGGTCGAGGCGGAATACTGAGGATAAAGCGGTACCACCAACAACTTGCGAACGCCTTTGGCAAACAGCTCATCCAACACGGTCTGGATGCCCGGATTGCCATAACGCATGGCAAAAGCCACTTCTAAATTACGATGGCCCTGTTGCTGCAATTGTTGACGAATCGCATCGCACTGTTGTTGGGTATGAAACAGCAGGGGCGAGCCTTGCTCGGTAAAAACGGTGGCATAAGCTTTGGCTGAGCGTCTCGGGCGAAAGCGCAGAATAACTCCATGCAAAATCAGCCACCACAGCAGTCGGGGCACCTCAACTACTCTTGGATCAGATAAAAACTCCTTAAGGTAACGTTTTAGTGCAGCGGGTGTCGGCGCATCCGGCGTGCCCAGGTTGGTGACTAAGATCCCTATTTTGTCGGCTTGTTGGTGCTGGTAGTTTTTTGTGTTGGTAAAGCGCATGGTGGTGTTTACCTGTTGAATAATACGATGGGGCACTCGATACGTTTGCGGCAAAGTTTCAGATGCCGTCAATGGCAAAAATGCTGCCGTGCCGTATGGATGACTGATTCTAAGTATACGACGATCGAGCTTAGTTTGCCAAAGAAGTCTGAGTTAAGTTGGTGATAAATCACACAAAATAGTTATTATTTGGTCATCTGGAGTGCAGGGATCTGATATTAAACGAATAAAAAAGTATTTCGACTTGATAAATCATTGACTTTACTATGAAATGAAATGGAATGGTCGACAGCCAATGCTTGCAGGAAGCAAGAACTGCTGCTCGAACTCGATTTTCGTTTCACATGTATGCAGAAGCAATCAATCAATGGCGGACTTTGATTAGAGGCACTCTGATACCGGTGTAGCATGTTTAAATATCTGCTTTTTTTTATTGTATGCTTCTTCACAGCGCCTGTTCAGGCGGTGCAAGTTATTGCTCATCCTTCAATAGAGCTTCACCATCTTAGCCCAGCACAACTACGGGCTTTGTTTAGCTTGCGACAAACTCAGTGGCCTGATGGTTCTGCTGTACGGGTCTTTGTGCTTAGCAGTGATCATCCACTGCACCAAAACTTTTGTAAAGAGCAGCTTCGGATGTTTCCCTATCAATTAGATAACATATGGAATCGATTAAGCTTTTCAGGCATTGGTAGCAGGCCTCAACAAGTCTCTACTGAACAAGAATTGATTGAGCTGGTTCAGAGCACGCCAGGGGGTATTGGTTACCGGGCTGGCAATGCCAATGACACAGGGGTTCGTATCATTGAAATACGTTAATTGTTTTTGTCCATCAGAGGCTTCCCGCTTGAGAAAACGATCACTTGCTGTGTTGGCAGTTTTTGTCGGTGGAATGAATACTGCTTCGGCTCAAGAGTGGCAGTGGCATGGCTTTTTATCACAAGGCATGATTCAGGCTGATAAAAGCAATTTCATTAATCAGAGTGGCAAACCGTCGATTGCTTTAACTGAGTTGGGTATCAATGGTGCCAAGCAGTTATCACCGAACTTTCGCCTGGCTGGTCAGTTGGTGTATTTGGATGGAGGCAATCGCTATCCCTCGGGCTTGAAACTGGACTACTTATTTCTGGATTGGGCGCTGGTAAATCAGCTGGATTGGCGGCTCAATGCCTATGCCGGGCGATTTAAAAATCAGCATTGGATCCATTCAAGTACCCGGGATGTGCCGCTAACACGTCCGAGCATCGTGCTGCCGCAGTCGGTGTACTTTGATCCTTTTCGAGATATTGCAGTTAGCAGTGATGGCCTGGCGTTAAAGTCCAGCGTCGATACTAGCTACGGTCACTTGGAGTTGAACTGGAGCCTCGGTGCAACACCATTGTCAGAGCAGCAAACAAAGCTGCTGCTTGGTGACAGAGTGGATGGAAGGTCGCGGCAGAAATATGTTCATCAGGCCAGCGTATTCTGGCAGCCTGAAATGAGTCACTGGACCTTTGGTGTTTCGTTGCTTGACTCTGAATTTAGTTATCGTGATGCGTCAGCCGAGCTTTTTTATGATGCTGATTTTGTGTTGCAGCGCTTTATGTTGAATGCTCAATATCACCGTGAGCGCTGGCAACTGGCGAGCGAGCTTTTTCAGGAGCGCATGGATATTCGTGGTTTTA
>SKGJ01000388.1 GCA_007117525.1 Alkalimonas sp. | reverse complement strand
GTATCGGCCGCCTCTTTAGCCAGGGTTAGCTTGGATTGGACGGCTTTAAAGTCGGCATTTTGATCCTGCAGTAGCACGGTCGCAAGCAAAGCTTCAGCTTGCTCCAATTGGCCCAACTCGATCGCACAATCGGCCAACAGCAGTTTGATATCCACCCGCTCCGGTGCCAGTTGCAGGGCTTCGCTTAGCAGTGGAAAAGCGTCTTGCTGTTTGGCCTCATTCAGTAATACCAAGGCCTGCTGCACCAGCTCGTCTTCTGGTTTTGGCAGGTAAGCCGCTAACTTGTCGTCCAACTCAGCGTCATTCAATGGTCCGGCAAAACCATCGACCGGTTGCCCATCTTTGATGATTAAGGTGGTGGGCAGGGCCTGAATGCCGAATTGCATCGCCATTTGCTGCTGCTCATCGCAATTGACCCGCGCCAATAGCAGCTGGCCGTTGGCCTTACCAATACGCTGGCTCAATTGCTGATCCAGCTGCAAGGATTCCTGGCTTTGCGCCGACCAGAATAAAAACACCACCGGTTGCTGCTGGGAGGCTGTTAGCAGCTCTCGGACATTGTCGATATTGACATCAAAAATCACACTGGAAGACACGGTTGTTCCTTGGTAACAGGCAATGACTTTACTATGAGGACAAGACCTGCATTTTACAAGGCCAGAGCCTGCCGCATTTGCTGGAAAAAACCAGCAAAAGGCATCGACATCGTGCAAGCGATCACGTACATTAAAGCCATACCCGTCGTCTTTCAAAATGCACGGGTGTTGGCTGCGCCTGTTCACCCCAATCACTTAGTACAGCTAAGCTCATGGGGATTCATAGGCTTGCCGCCTACGTGCATTTCGAAATCCATAGGGTAATACAGACGGCTTAAAAAATACAAACAGCCGCAGCCGCCAACGAAGCGGCACCTCCAACCAGCCACGTTCAATAACAGCTTTGCCGTCACAGGCAAGGTTAGACTCAATCGCCTGCTGCATGCAGGTCGTTTTGCTTTGCATTACACAGAACCAAAAGAGAATGAAGCGATGACAAGCCAGAATACCAAACCTGAGATGCTGTCTGGCGCCGCCATGGTAATCCGTGCCCTGGCCGATGAAGGGGTAGAGTACCTGTATGGCTACCCGGGTGGCGCTGTCCTGCATATTTACGATGCGCTGTTTCAGCAAAGCAAAGTCAAGCATGTGCTGGTGCGCCATGAACAGGCCGCCACCCATATGGCCGATGCGTACGCCCGTGCCAGTGGCAAAGCCGGCGTGGTGCTGGTTACCTCTGGCCCAGGTGCCACCAATGCGGTGACCGGCATTGCTACTGCTTACATGGATTCTATCCCGATGGTGGTGCTGACCGGTCAGGTGATGAGCCACCTGATTGGTGAGGATGCTTTTCAGGAAACCGATATGCTGGGCATTTCCCGCCCCATTGTAAAACACAACATGTCGGTACGACGGCCGGAAGATATCCCCTACCTGATTAAAAAAGCCTTTTACATCGCGCAAAGTGGCCGGCCAGGCCCTGTGGTGCTGGATATTCCGAAAGACATGACCATGCCCAATGAGCGCTACCCGTACCAGTATCCGGAGTCGATTAAGCTGCGTTCTTACAACCCGACCGCCGCTGGTCATCCGGGGCAAATCAAAAAAGCAGTCACTGCGTTATTAAAAGCCAAGCGGCCAGTGATTTACGCCGGTGGTGGCGTCATCATGGGCCAGGCAGCCGAAGAACTGACGGAGCTGGCGCGCAAGCTGAACTACCCGGTGACCAATACTCTGATGGGCCTGGGCGCTTACCCGGCGGCCGATCGGCAGTTTGTCGGCATGCTGGGTATGCACGGCAGCTACGAAGCCAACATGACCATGCACCATGCCGATGTGATTTTGGCGGTTGGTGCCCGTTTTGACGACCGGGTCACCAACAACACCAAAAAATTCTGCCCGGATGCCACCATCATCCATATCGATATCGATCCGGCCAGCATTTCCAAAACCATCAATGCCCATATTCCGATTGTTGGTCTGGTAAAACCGGTGCTGGCAGCCATGCTGGCACAGTTGGAGCAAAAGAAAGCCCAGCCGGACGCGCCTGCGCTGGCGACCTGGTGGCAGCAGATTGATGAGTGGCGCGCTGTGCATGGCGGTCGTTACGACAACGATACGCCAGTGTTAAAGCCTCAGGCGGTGATTGAGGCGGTCAGCCGCATTACCAAAGGCGAAGCCTATGTCACCAGCGATGTAGGCCAGCACCAGATGTTTGCCGCTCAGTATTATCAGTTCAACAAACCAAACCGTTGGATCAACTCGGGGGGCCTTGGCACCATGGGCTTTGGCTTGCCAGCCGCGATGGGCGTGAAGCTGAATTACCCCGATGCCGATGTGGTCTGTGTCACCGGCGAAGGCTCGATTCAGATGAACATTCAGGAGCTGTCCACCTGCAAGCAGTACGGCCTCGGTGTGAAAATCATCAACCTGAACAACGGTTACCTGGGGATGGTGAAGCAGTGGCAGGACATGAACTACGAGTCGCGTTATGCCAGCTCTTACATGGACTCGCTGCCGGATTTTGTCAAATTGGCCGAAGCATACGGTCATGTTGGCATTCGGGTGACCAAGCCGGAAGAGCTGCAGCCTGCGCTGGAGCGCGCCTTTGCCAGCAAGGATCAACTGGTGTTTTTAGACATTCATGTCGATCCAAAGGAGCATGTGTATCCCATGCAGGTTCCCGGTGGAGCCATCAATGAGATGTTCTTAAGCAAAACAAAGAGGACTTAATCATGCGACATATTATTTCTGTTTTGCTGGAAAACGAGCCGGGCTCATTGGCGCGGGTGGTGGGCCTGTTTGCGCAGCGGGGTTACAACATTGACTCGCTGACGGTAGCACCGACCGAGGATGCCACCATGTCGCGGCTCACGCTGGTGACCCATGGCAATGATCAGGTGATTGAGCAAATTACCAAGCAACTGCACAAGCTGATCGAGGTGGTGAAGCTGCAGGATTTAAGCGAAAGCGCCCATGTCGAGCGCGAGCTGATGC
Source organism: Alkalimonas sp. (assembly GCA_007117525.1). Classification (GTDB taxonomy): domain Bacteria; phylum Pseudomonadota; class Gammaproteobacteria; order Enterobacterales; family Alteromonadaceae; genus Alkalimonas; species Alkalimonas delamerensis. The sequence continues at coordinate 3,564 of SKGJ01000388.1, read as the reverse complement.
TGATTAAGGTTAAAGCCACTTCAGGCGAGCATCGCGATGAAGTCAAACGCTGCGCCGATATCTTCCGCGGCCAGATCATCGATGTCACTGCTAAAACCTACACCATTCAGGTGGTCGGTACTTCCGACAAGCTGGATGCCTTTATCGAGGCATTGAAAGGGGCCAGCATTATCGAGGTAGTGCGCTCCGGTGTTTCCGGCATTGCCAGGGGTGAGAAAACCCTGACGCTTTAACTGGTCGGGTGTGGCTTCGTTGGGCCGGCAGGATAGATGTGATCCCCGGCCTTTAATTAACTGTTTGTAATATTGTTTCATGATATTTTTAAATAAATAGTCTATGATGATGCCATCGATTATTTTTTGGTTGCATCAATGCTATGATTAGACAACTCCTGCCTATTGCTGCCCTGGTATTAACCGCTTGCAACAGCAGCAAAGACCCCGCTGAGCAAGTACAGATTACCTACACTGCCTATGGTGTGCCCCATATTGAAGCCAGCAGTTATCGTGGTTTGGGCTATGGTGTTGGCTACAGTCAGGCTGCTGAGAATCTATGCACCTTGTCTGAGCAGGTTTTGAAATTACAAGGCCAGCAGGCACGTTATTTTGGACCGGGCCCCAATCAACACTTTGTGCTGATGGATGTGGGTTACCGTGGACTGAATTTGCCAGAGATGGCGACTGAACGGTTAGCGGATTTGCCGGAAGATGCCCGGGCTGCGTTGAGCGGTTATGTTGCAGGCTTCAATCAACGTTTGAGTGAGTTTGACAGTCCGGCAGCCTATCCCAGTCCTTGTCGGGGTGCCGACTGGGTGCAGCCAATTTCGGAGGTTGAGCTGTTGGCCTATCACATGGATCTGGCCCTGCTTGCCAGCAGCCGTAACTTTTTAACCGCCATGGCCGCTGCCCAGCCACCGGCAAGTGATGCAGGGATTGAGCTGGCCCTGAATCCATCGCAGCTGTTTAGTGCCAATGGCCTAGGCAGCAACGGCTGGGCATTGGGGGCAGAACGCAGTGCTGGTGCCAAAGCCAGCTTATTGGCCAATCCGCACTTTCCCTGGGACGGGGAGCTGCGCTTCTTCGAGCAACACCTGACCATTCCCGGCACCCTGGATGTAACCGGTGCCAGCATGATTGGCATGCCGGCGGTTTTGATTGGTTTTAACCAGCAGCTTGGCTGGACTCACACAGTGTCGCAGGGCAAGCGTTTTACCCTGTATCAACTGGAGTTGGAGCCCGGCAACCCCATGCGCTACCGTTATGGCGACGAGTACCGGGACATCACGCCACAACAGGTTTCCGTTGAGATTCTGCAAGCCGATGGCAGCCTGGTCAGTCATGAGCACACCCTGTACCACAGTCACTTTGGTCCTTTGGTCAATTTAGCCAGTCTGGATCCCAGCCTGGGCTGGACCAGCCAAAGTGCGGTGGCCATTAAAGATGCCAACCTTGGCAACAGCCGGATGCTGCAGCAGTGGTTGGCGCTGAATAAAGCCACTACTACCGCTGAATTCTTTGATGCCTTGGCGGAGCACCAGGGGATCCCCTGGGTTAATACCCTGCTGGCCAGTAGTGAAGGCACCGCCAGTTACGCTGATGCTTCACAGGTGCCGCGTTTAAGCCCGGAAGCAGAGCAGGTGATGCGTCAGGCCATTGCCTCTCCGCCGTTATCGGTATTATGGCAAGATGGTGCCGGCAGTTTGTTGTTGCCTGGCAATAACCCTGTGTTTGCCTGGGATGACAGCGGTGAGACCCGCACTCCTGGCCTGGTACCTCTGTCGGAAGCACCGAAGCTGACACGTAACGATTATGTGTTTAATGCCAACAGCAGCCATTGGCTTAGCCATCTTACCGAGCGGCTGGAAGGCTATAGCCTGGTGTACGGACCAGAGCAAAGCATTCGCAGCCCGCGGACCCGTTACAACGCCCTCTTACTGACAAGCCCTTTGGTCAGTGGCAACGATGGCCAGTTTGATTTGACGGCTTTGCAGCAGTTGCTGGATCACAATGGTTCCCTCTTTGGCCAGACGTTGCACCAGCCGTTGTTGCAACGTTGTCAGGCCGCCCCTGTGCTGCAATTGGAAGAGGCGGTGGATTTGACGCCCGCTTGTCAGGCGCTGGCGCAATGGGATGGTCAGTATCAGCTGACCAGTCAGGGAGCGCTCATAATGCGGGAGTTTTTAGCTGAGTTTCGGGTGCCTGGCCATCGGAAATTGGCCGATACCTTGTTTGCGGTACCCTTTGACCCTGCGCAGCCGGTAGAGACGCCAGCCGGGCTGGTGCCGGCGGTAGAGCCCGCCGAGCAGGACCCCATTTTACTGGCACTGGCCGCAGCGCAGCTGCGCTTGCAACAAGCCAACATCAACCCGCAGGCGGCACTTGCCGACGTTCAACACTTGGTGAAGGCCAGCGGTCAGCAGCCGATCCCTATGCACGGGGGGTACTCCTATGAAGGAGTCTTCAATATGGTGGAAGGCGTCGCACAATCGCGCAGCACCTCGCGCCTGGCCACCATTGTCACCGGTCAAGCCCGGCCAGATCGTTCGCCTATGATGCAATTGGAGGACAGTGCATACGGTTACCGCACCAACTACGGTAGCAGCTATGTGCTGGCATTGCAGTTTACCGAGCAAGGCCCTCAGGCTAAGATGTTGCTGGCCTACAGCCAGTCACACGACCCGGAATCGGTGCACTTTGATGACCAAACCCAGGCGTTTAGTCAGCTGCAATGGCGGCCGGTGCTGTTTCAGGCTGAGGACATTGCCGCCAATCAGGTAAAGCAACTGCTGCTTACCTTGCCGCAGCAAGATACGCAATAGCAGGGGTTAGCCCAGCAACTTGCTGTACCACAACAAAAACAGCAGCGCAAAACCAAGCAGGTACAAGAGGCCAAGCCGGCTCCACCACACCAGCAGCGCCGGCAGTGGCTGGCTGCTGTGGCGGCGCATCAGCCGGTAATTCAGCCAGGCAAAGACTGGGGTGGTTAAAAAGGCCAGCGTCATGGCAAAGGTGAGCATGGGGCCAAGCGCTGAGCGAAAGAACAGCACAACCGCCATCCCGGCCAGAGCTTGCGCCAACAGCCAGCCCTGGTAGCTACGCCTTTGGCCACGCGGATGCCAGCCAAGCAAAGTAAAAGATTCATTCAGGGTGCGGGCATAGCCATCCAATACCGTAATGGTGGTGCCAAACATGCACAAAAACGCAACCGCTGCCACCAAGGGTCTGGCCCAATCCCCGATGGTACTGCCATACATCCCAATCAATTGCTGAGCAAAGGCCGCCCCTGCCAGCGCAATCGGCTGATCGCTGCCGTATTGCACCAAGGCCCCCAAGGATACAAACACCAATGCCAGCGCAGCCGTCAGCCAGTAGCCAAGGTTAAAATCAAACAGCCCTTGTTCCCGGCTGATCGGCTGCTGGCGCTGCTTGGCGGTTAGCCAGAGCGAGCTGATAGCAGAAATCTCTATCGGGGCCGGCATCCAGCCCATCAGCGCCACTAAAAAACCGAGCATCGCCAGCTGCCAGGGGCTTGGCCCCTGATAATCTGCTGGTGCCATGGCACCAT
>SKGJ01000094.1 GCA_007117525.1 Alkalimonas sp. | reverse complement strand
TGGTGTATCCAGCCAAAGCTTGTTGTGTGCCACCAGCAAGCCAAGAATGCTCAAAGTAGGGGTATCGCGATTGGCAAAGTGGACTAAGCTGGCTGCTGATTGGCCAGGGTGCAGCCGGTACAAACCGGTTGAACCACCTCCCACCCAGAGTTGCCCCAGTGGATCTTCTGTCAGTGCATTCAGATAATCGGCTTGGGGGGAGGGGGACAGCAATGGGTATGAAACCAGTTGCTGCACCCCATCATCCCAAAGATACAATCCTTGCTGGGTGCCCAGCCATAGACGCTGCAGGCTGTCTGTAAAAAAACGGCGAACACTTTCATTAAAGTCTGTACCCGACAGCAACATCTGAACGGAACGGCTATCAGGCTCGACCTGATAAATGCCATGAGGATAGGTAGCCAGCCAAACCCTGCCATCCGGCCGCTGTGTCATGGCGGTGACCCAGCCTTGTTGCAGTTGCCCGGAGTCGGCCCCCGGCTCGATTCGGGCAACAATGCCCTGGCCTGGTTGCACAATATCAACACCAGAGCCGCGACTGCCCAACCAGATCTCACCGTTGCTAAGCTCTAATATGCTGCTGATGTCCGGGCTTGAAAGGCTGTGTTGGTGCAGCAGGCTGTAACGCAGCATACTGACCTGGCGTGAGCGCTGGAAGTGCTGCAAACCGCCACCGTAACTACCGACCCAAATCACTCCTTCTCTATCTTGGTGCAAAGCGCGCACATCGGCATGCGCCAGACTGAAACGATCGGACGGATCAGGCAGATCGCGATGCAACAGCTGCTGACTGCTGCGCTGCCAGCGCTCTATGCCACCAAGGCGGGCTAACCAGATTTCGTCATTGGGCAATAGCAAGAGATCATGCACCGGGCTGGCCGCTTCGGTCTGCGCTGTTACTGGGAAAGGCTGCAGGCTTTTCGTGTCACTTTCCCAAACATAAACACCAGCGCTGGCTGTTCCCAGCCAAATGCTACCATCCTCAGCCAATTGCATGCTGAGCACACTCTGGCCACTGAGTGCTGTGATTGCGATGGGATCAAGTTCCGCTGCGTTAAGATCCAGTTGAATCAAGCCCTGACGATGACCTATCCATAAGCGGTTGTCATTATCGACCAGCAAAGCCCGGATATTGAGCTCCGATAAGGTTGGATGCGACAACAATTGACTCTGCCCGGAACCATCGATGTACGCCAGGCCATTGCGACTGCCAACCCAAAGCCGTTGTTGTTGATCTTCTGCCAATACCTGGGCACTTTGCCAAAAAGGCAACTGCTGCTCAGGGAAATCGTCAAAGGATGAAAAGTGCAGGGTTTGGGCATTAAAATGACTGACTCCTCCGGGCGCTGCAGTCACCCAAAGCTCACCATTTTGCCGCAAGTACAAGGACTGGATAAAGCGGCCAGTTAATTGTTCACTCTGATCGCTAAAACGCACAAAGCGGTAGCCATCGTACCGGTACAGACCACTGCTGGTTCCAACCCACAAAAAACCTTGTTGATCCTGCAAGATAGCGGTAATGATCTGCTCAGCAATTTGCTGCTGATTGCTGACCTGGAAAAATAACGAGGGCGTCGGGGGGTAACTTGGCCTGTGACCATTCGCCCAAAGCGGCACTGCCAGCAACCAGCCGGCTAACAGCAGCAAACAGGCACTTAAACCTTGGGGCGTTACGGCTGTGGGCATGGGGCGAAGCGGCCTTAAAAGTGCGGATACTCTGCTTAACAATAGGTGATTAAGTCATTGAAATCAATAAAACTACTCAAATAAATTCAGCGATTGATTGAGGTGTTGCCGCACTGATGATAACAGATCAGTGGCCAGCAATCCGCGGGGGCCAAAACGTGCAGCCTGTTGATCTGCGGCACTGGCATGCAACCAGCTGCCAAGCGCAGCGGCATCTTCAGCATCTAGACCTTGTGCCCATAAAGCAGCAATGATACCGCTAAGCAGATCGCCCATACCGGCAGATGCCATGCCTGGGTTGCCCACATTCAGTAACTGCGTGCCTTTATCACCTGCAATCAGGCTGCCATTGCCTTTCAGCAATACCGTAGTCTGATATTGCTGCTGCAAGGCCTGTACTGCATTCAAACGATGTTGTTGCACCTCTTGGCTGCTGCAGTGCAGCAAACGGGCTGCTTCACCTGGGTGCGGGGTTAGGATCAGCTGATTAAGCCGTGGAGCAGTCTGCTGGGCCAGCAGGTTTAGAGCATCCGCATCCAGCAGCACAGGTTTATTTTGCGTCAGTACTTGCTGCAACAATTGCTGGCCCCAAAACTGCTGTCCAAGGCCTGGGCCTGCCACTATCACACTGGCTTTCTGTAAAAAGGGGTGTAAATCCTGCTGGGCTTCTACGCCATGCACCATTAGCTCTGGTCGGCGTGCAACCAATGCCGGAACATGCTCTTTTCGGGTCAGCACTGTCACTAGGCCGGCCCCACATCGAAGTGCGGCTTCGGCGCTGAGCAAGGGGGCACCAGCCATGCCGTGGTCACCGCCAATAATCACCACATGACCGGCCTGGCCTTTATGGAAGTTAGTTTTTCTTGGTGCTAGTTTTCGAAGTAATTGATTGCCATCGACCAGGGTTGCACAGGCTTGCTGTGCGGCCAGCAAAGGCTGTGGAATCGACAAAGGCTCCAGCAGTAATTCACCGCAGTGATCGGGGCCATCTGCTGTGAATAAACCAATTTTGTGACCGATAAAGCTCAGGGTGACATCGGCCTGAACAGCAGAACCTAAAACCTGGCCAGTATCAGCGCATAGGCCGGAAGGAACGTCGACCGCTAACACTGGAATGGTACTTTGATTGATTTGGGAGATGGCATTGAGGTAATCACCGCCAACCGGCCTGTTCAGACCAATGCCAAAGATTGCATCTACCAGCACATTTGCTCTGCAGGGATCGCAAAGATTAAGCAGAGGAACCTGAGCCTGCTCTGCTGCTTGTCTAGCCAGCAGAGCAGCTTTGGGGAGTGTCGTGTGATCGCCAATGCATTTGATAGTTACCCGGTAGCCCTCTGCTTGAGCGTAAGCAGCCAGCAGGTAGCCATCACCACCGTTATTGCCGTTACCCGCATACACCAGCAGGTTTTTCCTGCTTGGCCAGCGTTGCTTAAGCAGAGCCAGCAAAGCGCTGGCAGCTTGTTGCATCAGCACAAAGTCGCCCTGAGCCATCTCAGCAATGGCTTGCTGTTCGATGGCCCGGATTTGTGTGCTGCTATAAAGCCGGCCTGTCATGAGTGATTCAGCGTTTTCTTACCCATTGACCATCCAGTTTGACAAACTGGCCGGCAGGGGTGCGTTCAATGGCTCTTTGGCCTGCCCTTGCTTCCACATCGGCGACGGCAATGTTGTTATCGCGGGCGATACGGCTGTACTCAGCACGACGGGCATCGTTGATTAGCTCAACAATCTGCCGGGCTTCAGCACTGTCTTGCACCACCCCCAGATAACCATTGACTTGCTCACCAATCAAGCCTTGCTCTTTGGCAGGGCCCAAAGCATTCATTGCTTGTTGCAGATTCATCGCCAGCACCGGCAAGGCCAGTAGCAGCAAAAAGGTTGCCAGCAGAGTTTTGACAGAAGTCGCTGTTTTCATGGGGAGCTCCTTAAAATAGACCACTGGAATCGCTGAACAACTGATCCAGTTCGCGATCGACCCGGATCAGAATTTCATGTTCAATCTTAACGTTCAAATTAATGGTGATCGGCTCGGATGGCGCAGCCACCTGAACGGTTGGGGTACAACCGCTCAGCCAGACTGCAAGAGCCGACATGGCTAGTGCTTTTACATGCATGGTTTTCTCCTATGGCCGGCGCGGCTGTTGCAGTCGCTGCTGGACCCGTTGTTGTATAACTTCGTTCAGTTGGTTGGTGAGCTGCAAACTGGTAATCAGCGCCGGAATATTTTCTTCCAGCGTGATGTTCAAGTGCACCGGGCGGCCACCTTCCATCGCCGGGTTCCGACCTTCCAGCCGCAGCGCCAACACCAGCTGTCCATCGGTGCTGTAACTGACATCGCTGCTCAGCACTGTGTAGTGAAAATCATCCAGCGCTGTGAACATGGTTTTCATGGCTGGATTACTGGCAGCCATGCTTTGCGCCTGAGGCGAGCGATAACTCAGGCTGCCACCAGGCTCCTTTGCCTGCAGACGCCCTTGTGCGACTTCGAAACCTTGGGGGGAAATAATCAAGGGGATCTCGCCATTGATCAGGCCATGGCCCATTAAGTCCGTTGTTGGGTGCTGTGTCAGCAGTTGTTGCAAATCCAATTGCTCAAGCTGCAGTGGCAGCAGCCAGCGCTCTTCACGCAGATCCAGCGTCATTGCCGGCAGCTTGACCGCACCATTGAACAATCCGAGCGTCTTGTGCTCCAGCTGGACCATTCCGGTTGTTGGCGCATCAAGCGACGCCTGGTAGCTGGCTGCCAGGTGCAAAGGACCGGCGCGGACACCTTGTTCCAGCTCTTTTACGGTCAAGTCCGAACTGCGGATGGAAATCGTATCATCCTTGAGATGGAGTTCGAGCTGGCTAGTCAGGTTGCGAAAGAGGGTGGTGTCGTAAAAACCGGAAAGATCAAGCAACTGGGTTTCACTGCTGAGCGCAATGCCATCATTATTGAAGCCATAGTCCAGTTTACCCTGATGCCGGATGCGTCCGCGTTGCAGCGTCAGCAATTCTGGCCAGTCCGTCAAACTGCTGGCCAATGGATTGCCGGCCAACACAAATACATCCGCCAGCTGCCATGCCAGGCTGAACTGTTCGGTGCTGCTGCTGAGCTGGGTACTGAGTTCCAGGCCTGAAGAGGCGGTCAGCAGTCCTGTTGCTTGCAGCAGATCTGAAGCTTTGGATGCACTTTGCAGCTCGCCTTGCCACTGCCAGCTCAAAGGTTTGAGGACAGGGTGCTGCAATTGCTTGAGCTTAAGGTCTGCCTGGCTTTGCAGCTGCCAGCTGCTGGTGTCTGACTCGTTGGATTGCCAGGACACTTGCCCATTCGACAGTGCGAGCTCGAGCGTCTCAATGGTCAACTCAAGCTCCGGGTTGTGCAGCCTTGCAACCGACAATTGCAGCGGCTCAAGTGTTTGCCAATGCTGTTGGCTCAGGCTCAGTTGGCCCGTTAGCTCAGTGCTTAACTGCAACTGCTGCAAAGACCAGTCCTGATAGTGAAGTTCAGGCAGTGCCAGTTGCAGCTGCAACTGTTGGATGCTGAGCTGTTGTGCCGGAGCATTGAGCTCCAGCGAGGCAAGCAGCTGCTGCTGATCGGCGGAGAGCAAACGGAGCTGCAATGGCAGGGCGGTCAGATCAAAGGCTTCCGTTTGCTGACTGCTTAAACTCCAGTACCAGCTTTGCGGCTGGACTCCGAGCTCCGTCAAGCCCTGCGGCAATTGCAGTTCGCTCAGACGTCCACCTGCAGCCAGCCGGAAAGGCGATGCCTGGCCATCGGTAAAATGTGCATGGGCCTGAACTTCCGCCGTGATCAGCCCAAAATCAGGCAGGTAAAAGGGACTGGGGCTGCTTAGCTGCAGTTCGATGTCACCGTTCAGCTGCGGCCAAAAGGATTCGTCCAGCCTGGCTGGCACTTGCAACTGCCATTTACTCTTGGCTCGAATGCTTTGTTGAAACTGCTGCAACCAGCTCTCTGGCAGCTGCTGTTGCCACAACGCCAGCTCAGCCTGCACCCAGCCAGGCGGGGGCAGCAATTCAAGTTGCGTCGCACCTTGCCAAAAGAGGGTTTGCGTCTGCTGCTCCTCGACCAGGGTGCTGTTAAACTGCATCGTTAGCAGCTCTGAGACATCCAGCATGACCGATAACTGCGGCCAGTTCTGAGCGACCTGGTACTCAAGTTTCAGGCTCAGGCCATGTGCCGGGTGTTGCAAGGAGCTGAATTGCAGTTGGGCGTCCAGAGTTTCTGTCCGTTGCAGCGCGACGGAGCCTTGATAGCGGCAGCGGCTTTGCGCACAAGGCAGATCAAGCTGCAGCTGCTCTATGGTTGTGGTAGACGGAAGCCACTCTGGCCAGTGCCAGTGCTCCGGCAGCAGCTTGCTGCTGGTGCTATCGGGCTTGCTGCTGTCGGGGCCAACTGGGAAAGCGGATAAATGCAGCTTGGCGTTATGCAGGCCAAGCTGTTGCAGCTGAGGGCGGAACCCTTGCCAATGCCATTGAAGGTTCAGTTGTTCAAGTTCAACCCGAAGGCTTTGCTGCTCAAGCGGGTAGCTAAAGTGCAGGTGAGCCAATTGCAATTGGCGCAGTCCCCAACCAGCTATCTGGTAATCCAGCTGCTGGATGGGAAGTTGACGCAGTTGCTGCTGCAGCCACAGAAAAGCGACCAGCAACAGGCAAACCACCAGGGTGAGCAACAGACTAAAAATACGGACAAAGCGACGCATAAAAGCCCAGCCATCAACACTTTAACACAGCATAAACACTTTGAACTGAACAGGCAATGAATTGCTACCTTCAGGGCTGTTACCAGCTGGCAAGGGCCCTGAGGTGCTCAAAAGGAAAACCGTTAATTGGCGGCAGGTACCAACTGCATGATAACTGCATTGTTCTGAAAGAGTTGCAGCGCATGGCCATTGACCTCGGCGCGGTCTGCGTTTTGTA
>SKGJ01000048.1 GCA_007117525.1 Alkalimonas sp. | reverse complement strand
TTTCTGACCAAAGAAGGAACTGGCCTTGGCTTGCTGCAAGCCCAGCCTCAGCATGTTGAAGCTTATCTTGCCGAGCGGGTCGACCACCATTACAGTGCACGCAGCACCTCGCGGCTGCTTAGCGCCTTGCGGCGCTTTTACAACTGGCTGCAACAAAGTGGTCAGCGTCAGGATCACCCGCTGGCGCAGACGTTAAACCCCAAGTTGGGACGAAGCTTGCCAAAAACCTTGTCGGAAGCGGAAGTGGAAGCCTTGCTGCAGGCGCCGGATCTGAGCGAAGCCATTGGGCTCAGGGATAAAGCCATGCTGGAAGTCTTGTATGCAGCAGGGCTGCGGGTCAGTGAGCTGGTGGGCCTGACATTGCGTCAACTCAACTTGCGTCAGGGGGTGCTGCTGGTGCAGGGCAAAGGGCGCAAAGAGCGGCTGGTGCCCATTGGTGAAGAAGCGATGGACTGGCTGCAGCGCTATTTACGCGAAGCAAGGCCGGAGCTGCTGCGTCAGCCGGGCGAGGTACTCTTTCCCAGTAGTCGGGGGCAGCAGATGACCCGTCAGACCTTCTGGCATCGGATTAAGTTTTACGCTAAGGTAGCGGGCATTCAGAGTCCGCTGTCACCGCATACCTTGCGCCATGCTTTTGCCACGCATTTATTGAATCATGGCGCCGACTTGCGGGTGGTTCAGCTGCTGCTTGGCCACAGCGATTTATCCACAACACAGATTTACACACACATTGCGCAGGCCCGCTTGCAGGACTTGCATCAACAACACCACCCTCGGGGTTAATCAGGAACCATGTCATGACAATGCTTCGACTTTCCATGCTTGTATTTGCATTCGGCTTAGCCGCCACCCAGCTCGCTGCCGAGACAGCAACCGCCTACGATGAAGCGGCCATTCAGCGTCAACTGACGCAGCTTGGGCTCAAGGTTGACTCGGTAGGACCCTCGCCGGTCGAAGGTCTGGCTCAGGTGTTTACCAACCGCGGCTTGTTCTTTGTCAGCAACGACGGCAACTTTTTCTTTGAAGGCAACCTGTTTGATATTCAAAACCGCGAACTGGTCAATGAGCAGCTGATTCGGCCGATGCGCCAGCAAAAGCTGGCAGAGCTGACGGACTACATTGAGTTCAAAGCCCCAAATGAGCGCTATGTAGTCACCATTTTTACCGATCCAAGCTGTGGTTTTTGCCGTCGGCTGCATCAGGAAATGACCGAGTACTACAAGGCCGGCATCACAGTGCGCTACCTGGCCTTTCCCCGTGGCGGTATGAACTCCGATACCGGTAAAGACCTGGAGGCGATCTGGTGCTCACGGGATAAAAACAGTGCCATGGACAGAGCCAAAGCCGGTCGTTCGGTCAGTGCTGTCGAATGCCGCAACCCGGTGGCGCAGCATTACCAGCTGGGTCAGGCTTTTGGTGTGACCGGCACGCCTGCCATCGTGCTGCCGAGTGGACAGATGATCCCCGGCTATCAGCCGGCCGAGGCGCTGGCGCAGCAACTGGCCAATTAACCGATGCTGACCAAGCAGTTAAAACAACGTCCGGTGCCTGCGCAGTCGCTGGGTGCCGATTTACACCCGGTATTGCAGCGGCTCTATTTAAGCCGTGGCATCCAGGATGTCAAAGCCTTGAGTCGTGCGGCGGCCGATCTGGCCGACTGGCAGCAATTAAAGGGCATTGATGCGGCCACCGAGCTGCTGCAAGCAGCGCTTGAGCAGCAGCAACACATTGTCATTGTCGGGGACTTTGATGCCGATGGCGCGACCAGTACAGCCGTTTTGATGGCGGGGCTGAAAGCCTTTGGTTTTAAGTACCTGGAATACCTGGTGCCGAATCGTTTCGAGTACGGCTACGGGTTAAGCCCGGAAATCGCCGAGCTGGCGGTGGCGCAAGGGGCTGAGCTTATTATCACCGTGGATAACGGTATTTCGGCCATCGAGGGCGTGGCGGTTGCCAAAGCCGCCGGGGTGAAAGTGCTGGTCACCGATCATCACCTGGCCGGCAGCGAGTTGCCTGCGGCCGACGCCATTGTCAATCCCAATCAGCCGGGCTGCGACTTCCCCAGCAAAGCGCTGGCAGGGGTTGGGGTAGCCTTTTACCTGCTGCTGGCGCTGCGGGCCCGTTTGCGTGAGCAGGGCTGGTTTCAGAGCAAGCAGCTAACAGAACCCAAGCTAGCCGAGCTGCTGGATCTGGTGGCTCTGGGCACTGTAGCCGATGTGGTGCCATTGGACAGCAACAACCGCATTTTGGTGCATCAGGGCTTGCAGCGTATTCGTTCTGGTCGTTGCCGGCCTGGCATTCAGGCATTGATCGATGTGGCCAACCGCAGTGCCAGCCGTTTAACCGCCAGCGATTTTGGCTTTGCGTTGGCACCCAGGCTGAATGCGGCCGGCCGGTTGGATGACATGTCACTGGGTATCAGCTGTTTGTTGGCACCGGAGCTTGGCCTGGCCCGCGAGCTGGCGTCCAGGCTCGATGAGCTCAATGTGGAGCGGCGGGCCATTGAGCAGAGCATGCAAGCAGAGGCCCAGCAGTTTTTGCGGCAGCTGTCGTTGCAGCAAAGCGAGCTGCCGGCTTGTTTGTGCCTCTATCGGGCCGATTGGCATCAGGGCGTGATTGGCATACTGGCTGGACGCATCAAAGAGCAATACCACCGGCCGGTGATTGTCTTTGCCGAGGGCGATGCCGGTGAGCTCAAAGGCTCGGCCCGCTCCATTCCAGGCCTGCACATCCGCGATATGCTGGAAGCCATTGCCAGCCAGTATCCCGGCTTGCTGAAAAAATTTGGTGGCCATGCGATGGCGGCCGGTTTGACCATCGATGCGGATCGGTTCGATACCTTCCAGTTGGCGCTCGATTTTATCGCCAGCCGCTGGGTGAGTGAAGACATGCTGCAAGCCGAGCTGTTGACCGATGGCGAACTGCCGCAGGACTGCATGGCGCTGGAGTTTGCCGACTTGCTACAACAAAGCGGCCCTTGGGGCCAGGCCTTCCCAGAGCCGGTGTTTGAAGGCGAGTTCCGATTGGTGCAGCAAAAGGTGTTGGCTGATAAGCATTTAAAACTGATGCTGCAGCACAGCTCCGGCCAATTGCTCGATGCCATCTGGTTTAATGCCGACCGTCGCAACTGGCCGGATGTCAATGTGCAGCAAGTCCGGCTGGCCTATCAACTGGATATTAATGAGTACCGTCAGCAGCAAAACCTGCAATTGCTGGTGCGGCACATGATGGCCGTATAAACGGCGAAAACTGCTGCCCTTGGCGTGGAAATTTGCTACAATCCACGCCAATTTTTTATGAGCGCAGCAAGGTTTTCCGTCATGTTTGAAGTCAACCCCATTCACCAGAGTATCAAAGATGTTACCGAGCGCACTGCTGTGCTTCGGGGGTATCTTTGACTTCGATACCAAGCAAGAGCGCTTAGAGGAAGTCAGCCGCGAGCTGGAAGACCCGGCCATCTGGAATGAACCGGAAAAGGCCCAGGCGCTTGGCAAAGAGCGCTCGGCGTTGGAGCAGGTGGTCAGTACCATTCAAAAGCTGGAGCAGGGCGTAGAAGACGTTGCCGGCTTGCTGGAATTGGCCGTTGAAGCGGACGACGAAGCTACCTTCGAAGAAGCCAAAGCCGAACTGGCTGAGCTGGTGCAGCAGCTGGAGCTGCTGGAGTTTCGCCGGATGTTCTCCGGCAAGCACGATGCGTCCGATTGCTATCTGGATATTCAATCTGGCTCCGGTGGAACCGAGGCACAGGATTGGGCCAGCATGCTGATGCGGATGTATTTGCGCTGGGGCGAGGAAAAAGGCTTTAACCCCGAGTTGTACGAAGTCACCGATGGCGATGTTGCCGGCATCAAAGGTTGCACCATCAAGTTCAGTGGTGAGTACGCCTACGGCTGGTTGCGCACTGAGACCGGTGTGCACCGGCTGGTGCGCAAAAGCCCGTTCGACTCCGGCAATCGCCGTCATACCTCTTTTGCCTCAGTCTTTGTGGCACCGGAATTGGACGACGACATTGAAATCGACATCAATCCGGCGGATTTGCGCATTGACACCTACCGGGCGTCCGGCGCCGGTGGTCAGCACGTCAACCGGACCGACTCAGCCATCCGGATCACCCACTTGCCAACCAATACGGTGGTGCAGTGCCAGAATGATCGCTCTCAGCACAAAAACCGCGACAACGCCTTCAAACAGCTGCGTGCCAAATTGTACGAGCTGGAGCTGCAAAAGCAAAATGCGGAAAAGCAGGCGCTGGAAGACAGCAAGTCCGACATCGGTTGGGGCAGTCAGATCCGTTCCTACGTGCTGGATGACTCCCGCATCAAGGATTTGCGCACCGGCGTTGAGACCCGCAACACCCAGTCGGTGCTGGATGGTGATCTGGATAAATTTATCGAAGCCAGCTTAAAAGCCGGCTTATAAGTGACGACACGCTTTTACTTACAACACTCAGGAATCAAACATGGCCGAACAGCAGAACCAAGATAACGAAATTCAGGACGTTAACAAGCTGATTGCTGAGCGAAAGCATAAATTGGCGGCACTGCGCGAAGACGGTTTTCTGTTCCCGAACGATTTTCGGCGTGACAGCATTTCCAGCGATCTTATTGCCAAATATGGGCACCTTAGCAAGGAAGAGCTGGCAGAGCAGAAAATCACCGTCAGTCTGGGTGGCCGTATTATGACCCGGCGCATCATGGGCAAAGCCAGCTTTACCACCATTGCGGATATGGGCGGTAAAATTCAGCTCTATGTTGCCCGGGACAGCCTACCAGAAGGCGTGTACAACGAGCAATTCAAAAAGTGGGACCTGGGCGATATCATTGGTGCCCGCGGCCACTTATTTAAAACCCAGACCGGTGAATTAACGGTTTGGCTGACGGACATTCGCTTGCTGACCAAAGCGCTGCGGCCCTTGCCGGATAAGTTCCATGGCTTAACCGATAACGAAGCACGCTATCGCCAGCGTTATCTGGATTTAATTTCCAACGAGCAATCGCGCAAAACTTTTTTGGTGCGCAGCAAAACCGTGGCCTATATCCGTCGCTTTTTCAATGATGAAGGCTTTTTAGAAGTCGAAACGCCAATGCTGCAAGGCATTCCAGGCGGTGCCTCGGCACGCCCATTTGAAACCCACCACAATGCGCTGGATATGCAGATGTTTTTGCGTATTGCGCCCGAGCTGTATTTAAAGCGGCTGGTGGTCGGTGGCTTTGAAAAAGTATTTGAGCTCAATCGTAACTTCCGCAATGAAGGGGTCTCGACCCGCCACAACCCGGAATTTACCATGCTGGAGTTTTACTGGGCCTATGCCGATTACAACGACTTAATGGACTTAACGGAGAAGTTGTTTCGTGGTCTGGCGCTGGAAGTGCTGGGCAGCACCGAAGTGCCCTATCAGGGCGAGGTGTTTGATTTTGGCAAGCCCTTTGCCCGGATGTCGGTCACCGAGTCGATTTTGCATTACAACCCGACGGTAACCAAAGAGCAGCTGGCAACGCGTGAAGCCGTGGCTGAACTGGCGAAAAGTCTGGGGATTGAAGTCAAAGCCAACTACGGCCATGGCCGTATTCTGATGGAGGTGTTTGACGAGTTGGTGGAAACCAAGTTGCGTCATCCTACCTTTATCACTGAGTACCCGGCCGAGGTATCACCGCTGGCGCGTCGTAATGACCATAACCCGGAGATTACCGACCGCTTTGAATTCTTTATTGGTGGACGCGAGCTGGGGAATGGTTTTAGCGAGCTCAACGATGCCGAAGATCAGGCCGAGCGCTTTTTGGAGCAAGTGAAACAAAAAGATGCCGGTGACGATGAGGCCATGTTCTACGACGAGGACTTTGTGACTGCGCTGGAGCACGGCTTGCCGCCGACTGCAGGCCAGGGCATTGGTATAGACCGCCTGGTGATGCTGTTGGCCGATGCCGCTTCGATTCGGGATGTGATCCTGTTTCCACACATGCGGCCAGAAGCGAAGTAGGCTCTGTGGGTAGGGCCGGCATCAAAGAGCCGGCCTTTTATTCATGCTGGTTACTCGCCGATTCGGGTTTTAATCTCATTGACCAGCTGGGAGTGACCAAGGCCATTATTGTTAGCCCAGTCGACGTACCCAGCCTGCTCTAAAGTAGCAGCACGTACCTGTCGAATGATAATACTGCCGGTATCAAAGGATTCATTGCTGATGGCAAATTGCAGCAAGGTTTCATTATTGCAACGGATCCCATCGTAGACGTTTCGTAAGTTTAACCGGTTATCGGAAAGGTAGCGTCGAAGCTGGTTTCTATCGTCCTGTTGCACCAAGGTACAGAGCATTTCAGCTTGTGGGTCAGCCAAAGCAGGTGCGATAAAAAGGGGTGAAAGCAAAGCTGCAATTAGTTTTTTCATGCTAGGGTTTCTCATCTGCTACGTTGAAAGAACAGAATCTGTTGGATTCTGCTCTTAGTATAGACAGGAATTTGTCATTGCATGAAAAGAATAACCTAGCGCCCAGCCTCTAACTGTTACGGCCCACCGATAAATCGGCTAATTGTTTCAATGCCTGTTTGTAAGGACTGTCTGGCAGAATGCCCAGTGCAGCTTTGGCTTTTTCGGCTTCTTGCTCGGCTTTTTGCCGGGTGTAGTCAAAGGCACCGGTCTGCTGCA